>NZ_JBQKJR010000060.1:0-18513 GCF_052117165.1 Agathobaculum sp. LCP25S3_E8 | reverse complement strand
TTCCTTAAATTCTTTGCTGTAACGTTTCATTGCGATCCCCTCCGTCTCTGTTCGTTCAGTTTAACAGATTTTTGGGGAATTTGCGACTGCACTTACAGGGTACTACTCCATCTTCCCCTATCCGCAATACCACCCGCCTTTTCCAAGGGGCTTACAGAGGGGAAAATCCCCGAAAATGACACCGAAACCATACACCAAACGCCGCCTATCCCGTTACCCCGATAGAAGCGGCAGAAAGGAGCCGCCATGCCGAGAATGAGCAAGAAGCGCAAGGAAGAATGGGCGTTCTTCCTTAACGAGCGCAACCGTATCACCTACAACCCCCTTTGCCGTAAGTGCCGCCGCACCTGCAAGCAGAGTTTCCGGGCTGTCATCATCGAGTGCCCGCCGTTCCTCTCCAAGCGGGCGAAGCCATGAAGCCGGACAGCACGCAGGAAACGCTCTATGTAGGGCTGGACACAGGCTTGCCGCCCTATCTGCCTTACCCCCGGTTCCTGCTGAAAATGGACATTTCCCAGACCGCCAAGCTGCTCTATGCGCTGTTGTTAGACCGTACCACCCTTTCCCAGAAGAACGGCTGGCAGGACGGCAGCGGCAGGACATTCATCGTCTATCCCATAGCGGAGATTGCCGACACGCTGGATAAGGGGCAGACCGCCATCAAAGCCGCCCTGAACGAACTGGACGCAGCTGGACTACTGGAACGGAAACGGACGGGATTTTCCGCAGCCAACCGCCTGTATGTGAAGCTGCCGCCATTGGTGCGGATTTCCGACCCTGTGACAGCCGGAAAAGCGACCCTCATAAGTGCGGAAAACCGACCCACTGATGGTCGGAAAAGCGACCTTATGACGGTCGGAAAACCGACCCCTAACAACCTTACGATAAACAACCTTACAGAGAGCAAAACAATGGGAGTGAGTGGAGAGCCGCACAAGCCGTTTGGCAGATATGAGAATATTTTTCTGTCAGAAGCCGAGTATGCGGAACTGGAAACCGAATACCCGGACAGGCTGGAACGGTTCATTGAGGAAATGAGCCGCTACCTTGCCGCCAGCGGGAAAACCTACCAGAACTATGCCGCCGCCTTACGGATATGGGCGGAAAATGACAAAAAGGCCGCCCCGAAACAGGGCATACCCGATTACACCTGCAAGGAGGGAGAAAGTTTATGAACAAAATCGAAGATATGAATATTTTACCCGATACCGAGCCGGAAAACGGCGATTACACAGGCGGGGACGGGCTTTTATACTGCGGCAAGTGCCATAAGCCCAAAGAAGCCTACTTCCCGGAGGGCAAAGCATTGTTTGGGCTTGACCGCCACCCGGCAGAGTGCGACTGCCAGAGGGCGCAGCGGATCAAGCGTGAAGCCGCCGAGCAGCGGCGCAGACACCTTGACACCGTAGAGGACTTGAAACGCCGGGGCTTTTCCGATACCGCCATGCGGGACTGGACTTTTGAGAACGACAACGGGCAGAACCCACAGACCGCCATCGCCCGCAGATATACAGAAAAGTGGGAAACCATGAAAGAGAAAAACATGGGGCTGCTTTTCTGGGGCGGCGTTGGGACGGGCAAAAGCTATCTTGCCGCCTGTATCGCCAACGCCCTCATGGAGCAGGAAATCCCCGTCCGCATGACGAATTTTGCCGCAATCCTCAACGACCTTGCCGCCAGCTTTAAGGGGCGCAACGAGTACATTTCCCGCCTTTGCCGCTATCCGCTGCTTGTCCTTGATGATTTTGGCATGGAGCGTGACACCGCCTACGGGCTGGAACAGGTTTACAGCGTGATTGACAGCCGATACCGCAGCCGCAGGCCGCTGATCGTCACCACCAACCTCACCTTGCAGGAAATCCAGAACCCAACCGACACCGCCCACGCCCGTATCTATGACCGATTGCTAGAAATGTGCGCCCCTGTCCGTTTTACGGGCGGGAACTTCCGCAAGGGCATGGCGCAGAGCAAGCTGGAAGAACTGAAAAAACTGATAAACGAGTGAAAGGAGCCGCCTATGACAGAAAAACAGCCAATCCGCACCCCTGACCGCCGCCCCGACTGCGTGACGGAAATCCGCATAGGGAACTCCGTCCTCGTGGTGTCCGGTTTTTTCAAGCAGGACAGCACCGAAACCGCCGCCGACAAAATGGAAAAGGTGCTGCAAGCCGAAGCCGCTACACAAAAACCGGCGATTTGACCGGGCATAAAGAAGCAGATTTGACACTTTTGCCGCTATACAGCCAGCCCCCGCCTGTGGTACAATGAAGCTACGGAATAGTGGGGCTGGCTGTCGGAAACGGAGGATTTTATGATAAGACAAGCCACCCAAAACCTAATCACCGCCCTTTATCCGAGATTGTCCAAAGACGATTTGCAGCAAGGCGAGAGTAATTCCATATCGAACCAAGAGTTACTATGTAGAGGGTGGTTTCTCCCACCTAATACATATGACTGCGGCTCATTTGTGGTGAATGGAACAGCAGTTGTAGGAAAGGAGTAAAAAAGCCCTTATAACCGCTAAAAAACAACACCAAAAGGAGCTGATTCTTATGAAATCTCTATTTGAAGAAATGGGCGGCACTTACCGTCAGGAGGGTGATTATCTTATCCCGAACCTTGCGCTGCCGGACGAACCAGAATACCAGATCGGCAAGTACGGGCGTATGCGTCGCAGCTATCTGAAAGAACATCGTCCAGTTCTCTATGCAAACTTGCTCACAAGCGGAACGCTGCATCGTCACCTTGCCGAGATCGACCAAGCCTGCAATGAGCGCATGGCAATCATCGTTTCTGATATGGCGAAGCAGGAGGGTGTGACCGAAGCACTCAAGGCCGCCGAGCAAATGGAATGGGTGCGCCGCATGAACAGCATCCGCAATCGTGCGGAGGAAATCGTTCTGACCGAGCTCGTATATGAATGACAAATGCCCGTTATTGGCTGTACGGCCGATAGCGGGCATTTCTGCGTTTTAATCCTTTTCCTCGGTGCTGGCTACAAGTCGGTCAAAATCGCTCTGATACTGCCGATCCTGAATGACACGGTATTTCTCAAATTCGCTCTCGGCAAAGGCTTTTGCAATGGCTGCTGTCACTTTTCCTTTATGATGCAGCACTTCTTCCTCGTTGAACTGCAAAAACGCATCCAGCCGTGCGACCCAATCCCGCATATACATGATGTTTCCACGGCGTGCCTGCCGCTCGGCATAATCAAGATACATCGTGACGATCTCGTTCAGGCTTCCTATCTCGGTTTCGTCCAAGTAGTTCTTCGCTATCACAACATCGGATTTTCGGATTCTGCCGCCCGGTGCATTTTTCCATGTTGTCAGGCCCATATTCGGTTTCGTGCTGTCTGCCCGGTCGTAGATGATCTCCGCTGCGGTGTGCTTTGTAATTGCGTAATGCAGTTTGTTTTGTACGGTGGCGAAAAATTCTTTTGTCACAGGGCTGTCCACGTCATAGTCTGCGCTGCATTGGGAATAGATATCCGTGATTTTCTGATAAAAGCGCCGTTCACTGGCGCGAATATCACGGATGCGCTCCAGCTGTTCCTCAAAATAATCCTTCCCGAAGAAGTTCTGCGGCTCTTTCAGGCGCTCATCGTCCATGACATAGCCCTTGATAATATACTCCTTCAATATCCTGTTTGCCCATATGCGGAACATGGTGGCCTTTTTGGAGTTCACCCGATAACCGACCGCAATAATCGCATCCAGATTATAGTACCGTGTGGGATATTTTTTCCCGTCTGCCGCAGTTGTTTCCAAAACGGAAACAACTGAATCCTCCATCAATTCACCGGATACAAAGATATTCTTCAGGTGCTTTGAGATGGCCGCTTTCTGCACCTCAAACAGCTCCGCCATCTTTGCCTGCGTCAGCCATAAATTCTCCTGATATAGCAGAATTTCAACCTTGACATCGCCGTTATCGGTCTTGTAAAACAAAATTTCTCTTGTCTCGTATGGGGTAAGTGCCATATTCTCATCCATTCTCTTTATCCTCCCGGCTCTTTGCCCGTGTTTTATAGACATTATACTGATTCTTGCACCGGGCGCTGCAAAACGCGGAGTTGGCCCGGCTGCCGAGGAATACCTTCTGGCAGTGCTTGCACAGCCGCAGGGGTTTTGTATCGTCCACCAGCATAAAGCTGAACATCATCTGGATGCCCAGCAGCAGGGAATGGAAGTCCCAATAGATGGTCGGTTTCTCCAGCAGTTCGATATGATAGGTAGGCGCAATGCCGCCGAAGGCAGCCATGGCCTTGCGGTAAAGATTTCTTGTGTCCTCATCAATGCTGTCGTAGTCGTTATAGTACAAAACAGAGGTAGTCAGCGTGAACGCCCAATCCTTGAACTGCTGCGCCACCCAATCATACGGTTCTGCATATTCCCGCTGGAAGCTCATGTTCTTTGCCATCGGCTCATCCATGAAGGTCATGGTCAGGGCAATCATCATATTATCCCCGGAAACATTCCAACTGGATTCCACGCCTTTTTTCACTACATCCAATTTGTCAAAGGGATAGAACAGGGCAAGGTAGTCCTCTGTTGCCATGCTTTCTTCCTTGATGAAGTGATTCTTCGGCAGATAGACTGCCTCATAGTCCATAAAGGACGGCGTGGTGGGCAGCGCCGTCATCAGCCCCAACAGACCATAATGGGTCACAAAAGCCAGAATTGCCTTTTCCACCTCATCCTCCGGGCTGCGGTTCATCATCAGCATCCCTACGTTCAGCGCCTCCAGCACCATCTCGGAGGATTCCTTCAGCGGGTTATAGACATCGGGCTTTGCCGTCTTTTCCGGCGTGATATAGCGTTTCCCGTCCTTACCGGTCTTGATCTCATAGCGGTCATACCGCACCCAATGGGAACGGGACTGCGCAAACAGATTATTCATAACGCTGTTCCTCTCAATTCGTAATCCATCTATATATTAACCATATTACCATTGTATCAACCGTCCTTGACATCGTCAAGGGCGGCTTTCTTTTTTCTCGGTTTTGTTTTGTTCTCCCGGCGGATCACGGCATCCTTGCCCATGGTTTGCATCGACGCTTCATATTTCTCCATGAATTCGCGCTCCCGCAGGGTAATGCTGTAGTCCTTCTCCAGCTTTTCACTCAGATGCTCATACATCCGCTTTTGCAGCTTTTTTTGAATGGTCATCCGCAGCTTTCGGATATTCCGGTCGGATTGTCCACGGATGGCTGCAAGCCTTGTGGTGCTGTATTGCTTGACAAACAGGTAATACAGCACCTCCTTCTGCTCATCACTGAGGGTGAAAAAGAGCTTGGAGAGAAAACGGTTCGCAGTCAGCTCGTGCAGCTCGTAGGGGCAGGAGAAGATGATGTCGAGAAAATTTCCCTGACAGAGCTGGCGGAACCTCGGCAGATTCATCCAGAAGGGAGCAATCTTCGGATCAGGTACAGCCTGAAACTCCAACGGAACATCCCCGCGCAGGTTTTCGTGGTCACGCTCCCGGCGCTCCCGGTTCCTGTCCAGCTTGTTCCACTCGTCTACCACAGTCAAAAAATCCGATTCTGTCCGGGCTGCTTCCTCTAAACGCTTCAACGCCTCTGCACGAATTTCCCGCTTGAGTCGTTTTTCGCTGGTGGGCGCGGCTTCTTCCTCCTCGTCCTCCAGCTCGGTATCATAGTCTCTGGGATGCTCGTCCTGCTCCAGCTCGCTTTCCAGCTCAAGAGTACGTTCCTCGGTAAGCGCTTCCTCCAGCGTCTCGTCCACCGGCGGACCGTCAGACGCATCCTCCCAATCGGCAAAGCTGTCCGCATCCATTTCAAGGTCGTTTTCCTCTATTTGCTCCTCGGTATCTTCTTCCTCATCGGAAAAATCATCATCCAGCAGCAGTTCATCCTCCCATGGTTCCACGGCAGCTTCACCTCCCCGAAAAAATATTTTTCTTTTTTTCAAAAACAGTTCCGATTTACACCCCTTATTTCTCCTATTAGTAGATGGAGTAATCTTATAGCAGAATACACAGATTACTTTTGGAATCGCCAGCGAAGAAAAGGAGGATATGGAGCATGAAAAAGCAGCAGAAAGACACGGTTGGCTTACAGCCAACGGAACCAACCACATTATATCAAAAACCAACCAATCACGCAAGGAGGATGCCTATGGAGCAGAACAAACGAGAACAGTTTATCATTCGCCGGATCGGCGGCACCACCTACAAGGTCAGGGTCGTGTTCAACGAAAGCGGCGGCGAGACCATGGAGGATAAAATTTTGCGGATTGTACGCAATGATATGGTTACAAACGACGGAACCTATGGTATAATGGAGACACCACAAATGAGCCGACAGTCTGAAAGGAGCGCATCATGAGTGCGAAACAGACTGAAAGCAAAATCACCGCTCTCTATGAGCGGCTGTCCCGCGACGATGACAACGCCGGGGACAGCAATTCCATCGTGAATCAGAAAAAATACCTCGAAAGCTATGCCCAGCAAAGGGGCTACACCAACTGTCGGCACTATACCGACGACGGCTGGAGCGGCGGCAACTTTGAGCGTCCAGCGTGGAAGCAGCTCATCGCGGATATTGAGGCAGGCAAGGTTGCTCATGTGATCGTCAAGGATATGAGCCGGGCGGGGCGAGACTATCTGCAAACCGGATTTTACACGGAGGTATTCTTCCGGCAGCACGGCGTTCACTTTGTTGCCATCGCCAACAGCGTGGACAGCGATGACCAGAACAGCAATGAATTTGCCCCCTTCCTCAACATCATGAACGAATGGTATCTGCGCGATCTGAGCCGCAAGCAGAAAACCGCCATTCGTGTCAAAGGGGAATCCGGCAAGCCTACCACCAACTGCGCCATCTATGGCTACAGGAAAGACCCGGAAAACAAATACCATTGGCTGATCGACGAGGAAGCCGCCGCCGTGGTGCGCCGCATTTTCCGCTTGACCATTGAGGGCAAAGGCCCATACGATATTGCCCGTATTCTTTTTGAGGATAAGGTGGAAACACCTGCTGTGTACTTCGGCAAGCAGGGCAAGGGCATCTGGAAAAGCAAAGAGGAATTTTCCAATCCCTATAACTGGAGCGGCTATGTCGTGGGACAGATCCTCTCCAAGCCGGAGTATATGGGGCATACGGTGAATTTCCGCTCCCACAAGCAGTCCTATAAAGATAAAAACGCCGTGATGAATCCCAGGGAGGACTGGCTGATCTTCGAGAATACCCACGAGGCCATTGTGGACAGGGAAACATGGGAGCTTGCACAAAAGCTCCGCAAGACGCCCAAGCGCATCGACACGCTGGGTGAAGCGAATCCGCTGACCGGCCTTTTGTACTGCGCCGATTGCGGCGAGAAGATGTATAATCACCGCTCCAAAGGCGGCACAGAGAACAATCCCTATCCATCTGACTTCTTCGATTGTTCCTCCTATACCCTCGCCCGCCAGAAGCGTACCGCCGCCTGCTGCGGCCACTATATCACGACCAAGGCCCTGCGCACACTGATTCTGGACACCATCCGCACGGTCAGTACCTTTGCGATTTCCAATCAGGCGGCGTTCATGGAAAAGGTGCGCTCCGCCTCCCAGCTCCGGCAGACGGAGGCGGCCAAGGACGCCAAGCGAAGGTTGAGCAAGGACAAAAAGCGCATTGCTGAGCTGGACACCATCATCAAAAAGCTCTATGAATCCTTTGCCGTCGGGCGTATCACCGATGAACGCTTTGACAGTCTGCTGGCAGATTATGAAGCGGAGCAGAAAACGCTGCAAGCCTCTGTCGCAGAAGCAGAAGAAAAGTGCTGAGCAATTTTGATAGTACTAAGTTTAAAGAGGGAACGGACATTAAAAGAGCCGTGAATGTTATTATCTGGACCATGGAAGGCTTCGCAGCCAAAAAAAAGGAAGAGATAAGAGAAAGCCCTATAACCGATCTTGATTTTGATGAAATCCTATTGGAACTGGATATTTATTTTAAATTATTAAAAGACTGTTTCTATAAGTAAAAAGGAGGAATTTGGTATGGGAAATATGGTCAAAAGTTTTAAAGATTTGACTCCTGACCTTCAGGCATTTGCAGGAGGAAAAGGCGGTATGCTTTCTAGGATGTTTCAGGACGGGTATCCTGTTCCTGAAGGTTTTGTCGTTTTACCGTCAGCTTTTCAGAAGGAGAAGCTGAATGCGGAAGCTTGGAATGAGATAAGGGATTATCTGAATACCATTAGGAAGAAGCATGAGGGGGCGCTGTTTGCAGTAAGGTCATCCGCTTTAAGTGAAGATTCAGCACAGGCTTCATTTGCAGGAGAGTTTGAAACTGTTCTTAATGTTAAAACAGATAAAGAAATACAGGAAGCAATCTATACAGTTTTTAGATCAAGAGAGTCGGAGAGAGTAAAGGCATACAGTTCTGTTCAAGGAATGGAACAATCTCATCAGATTGCTGTGGTAATTATGCTTATGGTGCAGTCTGAAATTTCGGGCGTATTGTTCACTGCTGATCCGATTACCGGCAGTCACACAAGCATGACAGGTAATTTTGTCTATGGATTGGGAGAGCAGCTGGTATCCGGGGAAGCCAACGCATATCCTTTTAAACTGATGAGGCCTAAAGGAAAATATGAGGGCCCAGAGGATTTTAAAAAGTATGCCTCAGAACTGTATAAGTACGCTGCTAAGCTTGTGAAGGAATTGGGATATCAACAGGATATTGAATGGGCTGTTGCAAAAGGGAAATTATATATGCTTCAAGCAAGGCCTATTACAACCCAGAAGACAGGTAATCTGGATACCTATGAATTGAATGATACTTTGGATGGAGATTACCTCTGGACCAATACCAATGTGGGTGAGGCTATGACCGATGTTTTTACTCCGCTTAGCTGGTCTGTGATAAGAGCGCTTGATGAGGAGCAAATGGTAGTTCCCGGATATTATTTATTCTCCGGTAATATCTGCGGAAGGATGTACTCCAATGTAAATATGGCTTTGTCAATATATCCGGCCTTTGGTAAGGACTATAAACCCGTGCTTAAAAAAATGAATGATATATTTGGACAGATGCCTGAAGGAATGAATATTCCGATTTATCCGTTTTCGGGGTTAGGATTAATAAAAGCAATGATGCCGGGAATAATGAATACCTTAAAAAAATCGAAGGAAGTTACGAAAGCAATGCCGCATTATTTTACGGATACGCCAAACTGGTGCAGAACAATGAAGGAACGCACTGAAGGAGCAAAGACGAATAAAGAATTACTGAACTTATGGAAGGAAGAACTTTGGCCTTATAACTGTAAGGCTTTGTGGGTTACCCGTTTCGCTCCCCGAAAAAAATTGACGGGATTATTTAAATTAAATGAAGAACTTCCAAAGCTTTTAGGGAAGGAAGACGCAAATACACTGCTGTCGAATTTAAGGGGAAGTTCTGAACTTGAAAGTCTTGGTCCGGTTATCGGGATATCAAAGATTATTAAGGGGGAATCGAGCCGGGAGGAATACCTTATGAAGTACGGTCATAGAGGTCCTCATGAGTTTGAGATATCCATACCTGATCCTGCTGAGGATAAAATTTGGCTTGAAAAACAGATAGAAGAATTTAAAAAGTCTAATATTGATGCTGAAGAACTTCTGAAGAAGCAGCATACCCAATATGAAAGAACGTTAAAAAAGCTTGAGGATCGTTTTCCGGGCAAAGCAAAAAAGATCAGCAAGCAAATTGCCGATGCTTCTGAAGGCAGCAATATAAGAGAAGCTGCCCGTTCAGAATGGACCAGAGTTTTCAGGGTTAACCGTGTTTTTGCACTGAAAGCGGGAGAACTCACAGGAATTGGAGACGATGTATTTTTCCTCTACATGGATGAAGTTCTGAATTTGCTTTCCGGAAACAAATCGGCGGTGAAGCATATTCCTGCCAGACGCAAAACCTTCGAAAAATATAAGACGCTGCCTCCATTGCCATCAATGATCCGTGGAAGATTTGATCCATTCAAGTGGGCAGAAGACCCAAATAGAAGAGTGGATTATTATGATCCGACTTTAACAACTGTTAGTGCGTCTGACTCTGAAACACTGAAAGGCTTTGCTGGCGCAACAGGCAGGATAGAAGGAATTGTGCGTGTTTTGACCAATCCGGAGGATGGGGAAAACTTTAAGCAGGGTGAAATATTAGTAGCATCAACCACGAATGTAGGCTGGACCCCTCTTTTCCCTAGAGCTGCAGCAATCATTACCGATATAGGAGCACCCTTGTCCCACGCTGCTATTGTAGCCAGAGAACTTGGTATACCTGCTGTTGTGGGATGCGGCAATGCTACCACACGACTTAAGACAGGGGACAGAGTACTTGTTGATGGTGGTCAAGGAGTTGTGCATATCTTGGATTGAACAACTGCTGTTGTCCCTAAAGGAGCTTCCTGTATGATTCAAATATAGGGACGCGAAAGAAAGCAGGTGAAAGAAAAGATACCTCACTGTAATATAAGGTTTGCTGACCCACGACAGTTAGCAAATCCATTACAAGAGAGGTATCTAAGATGAAGTCTACCACACAAAACGCAAAGATCGCAGCTATAACTGAAAAAACTTTGATCATTGGCATTGACGTAGGAAGTGAGACACACTTCGCACGGGCATTTAACTGGCGGGGATACGAGTTCTCCAGGAAACCGCTTGAATTCAGTAACACGGAGGAAGGGTTCGAGACGTTCCGGATCTGGATTGAGGAGCTGAAGGAAAAGCACGAAATGGACAAGGTAATACCGGGCATGGAACCAACAGGCCATTATTGGTTCAATCTTGGGAAGTTCCTGCAGGATAACAGTATGACTCCAGTGCACGTAAATCCACATCATGTCAAGAAATCGAAGGAACTGGATGATAACAACCCGGACAAGAATGACCGCAAAGATCCGAAAGTAATAGCCGGTCTGGTAAAAGACGGAAGGTATTTCCGGCCGTATATCCCGGACGGGGTCTATGCAGAGATCAGGGCATTATCAGGACTGCAGGTGCTCGCACAGAGCGAGATCACAAGGCTGAAGAATCGGATCGCCAGATGGTTCAGTATCTACTTCCCGAATTATAAAGACGTTTACGGGAATGTCGGTGCGGTGAGCGGTCTGATGGTTCTGAAGGCAGCGCCACTGCCGGAAGATATCGTAAAACTTGGTGTGGACGGTGTAAACCGGATCTGGAGGGATGCGAAGTTAAGAGGCGTCGGATTAAAGAGGGCTAAGACCCTGGTAGCAGCGGCGGAGCACAGCATCGGGAGCCGGGAAGCACAGGAAGCAGCCAGGATAGAACTGCAGATCCTGCTCTCAGACTATGAGATGCAGACAGCACGGGAAGCAGAATTGATGGCACTGATCGAGGAAAAGATCATAGAGGTGCCATACGTAGACAAGCTTCTGGAGATCAGGGGCGTAGGCCTGAAGACGGTGATCGGGTTTGTAGCGGAAGTCGGGGACATTACGCGTTTCGATGATCCCAGACAGCTCCAGAAGCTGGCCGGATACGCAATCGTCAAGGACGAATCCGGAAAGCACAAGGGAGAAAGCCACATTAGCTACCGCGGCAGAAAGCGACTGAGATATGTGCTGTATGAAGCGGCAGTCAGCGTGGTAAGCCACAGTCCGGAATTTAAGTCGATCCATCAGTATTACACGACAAGGGAGAAGAATCCTTTAAAGAAGATGCAGTCAATGATCGCGGTGGCATGCAAGCTGATCCGGGTGTTCTACCTGATCCTGCAGACCGGAGCGACTTATGATGCGGCAAAGCTGATGGGGGATATCCGGAGACCATTGGCGGCATAAGCAGCCGAAAACAACAGAGCAACTACTGCTTGCGGCCAGAGCCGGGGATCTGAACCACATCAGGGATCCGGTTCCGGTCACAAGCAGGAGACCGGCTCCCTTATGGGAGTGACGAAGGAAGAAGTTCATCAGGGAAACGTCCGCCGAAAGGTGCTGGTGAGCGGGAGCTGGAGTCAGCAAACAACAAAGAATGAGCCAGTAGTCGGCAGGAATTTATTCCATAGGGCACGACCCTGATGAGGAGCTAAGCTGACACCCTGGTTATGGGCAGGCGGAACGAAGGAAGTGAGGACCCATCGGGGAACCGAAGGTGATCCTGGTAGATACGGGAGGTGCGCTGCCATAGAGGGAAGGGTTATACAACGGCCATGAATATCAGGATAAATGACGTTCTGGTTCGTATACCCAAAACACCTCTATTCTCGTACCCGATACTCAGAGATGCCCACCCTTACGGCTCATTCAGTAGAGGTATACCGTTGAAAAATCCTTGATTTTCAAGAAAAAATCACTTGACATTATAGGGAGGATTTTTCACATGACGGATACGGAAAAGAAATTGTTGCAGGCACAGCACCGGTTAGAGGAAGCGCAGGCGCGGGATCGTGTCAAGGAGCGAAAAGCGAGGACACGCAGGCTCATTCAGGAGGGCGCGATTCTGGAAAAGGTGCTGCCGGAAGTGCGGACGGTGGAGCTGCCTGCGCTGGAGGATTACCTGATGCAGAAGCTGCCGCAGCACGATTGAATTCGCTGGGAGGTCTCCGGGAAACCGGGGGCCTTCCTCTTTTTTCTCCCGAAGGGCTCCCGAAGGGCGCACTTACTCACCACCCGAAGGGGCGGTGGTACTTGCCGTTGGCAAGCCGTGCGCTCTGCGAGGCAGATGCGGCTGCTGCGGCAGCCTCCAGACAATGCCACAGCACCTGCGGGCGCTGCTGTCATCGTCTGCGCAGACGGCAAATTCCCTGCGACAGGCGCAGAGAATTGGGGGTAGAAATTCTCTACCCCTGTTGCCGCCTGCCTACGCAAACCTGCCACCGGCAGCTTTGCCGCAGAGATGGACGGGCGTTCTGCCCGTCCATTTTCTCTTTTACGAAAGAGAAACAGAAAAAAGAAAACGAGGTGAACGAACGATGGCAATTTATCATCTGGAGGCAAAGGTGGTCAGCCGGGGCGCAGGGCGCTCCGCCGTGGCCGCCTCTGCTTACCTAAGCTGTTCCCGTCTCTACAACGATTACGATGGGATACAGCACGACTATACGAAAAAGCAGGGGCTTGTCTGGCAGGAGGTGTTTCTGCCGGAATACGCCCCGCAGGAATGGAAAGACCGGGAACAACTCTGGAACGCCGTAGAGGAAGTGGAGACTGCCAAGGACAGCCGGTTGGCGCGTGAATTCGTCGTTGCCCTGCCCATAGAGTTGAACCGTGAGGAACAGATCGAACTGCTGCAAGATTTTATCCGGGAGCAGTTCGTATCAGACGGAATGTGTGCCGATGCTGCCATTCACGACACGGATGGTCACAATCCCCACGCTCACATTCTGCTGACGGTGCGCCCGCTGGATGAACGAGGCAAGTGGCAGTACAAGACAGAGAAGGAATATCTCTGCATGAAAAACGGCGAGGAACGGGGTTTTACTGCCGCTGAGTTCCGGACAGCGCAGAATGATGGCTGGGAGAAGCAATATCCCTACAAAGTCGGCAAAAAGAAAGTGTATATGGTTCCTTCCAAGGCTGATGCACAGGGGCTTGTCCGGGCTGACAAGCATCCCAAAAGCACCCGCTACGGCAGACAGAATCCCATCTCTGAACGCTGGAACAGTGAGGAACAGCTTGCGTTATGGCGGGCGGCATGGGCGGATGTGTCCAACCGCTATCTGGAACGCGCCGGGCGGGAGGAACGCATTGACCACCGCAGCAACGCCGCACGGGGATTGGATAAGATTCCTACCATTCATGAGGGCGTGGCAGCGCAGGCGTTGGAGCGCAAGGGAATCATCTCCGACCGCTGCGAGATCAACCGGCAGATCAAGGCCGACAATGTGCTGCTGCGGGAGTTGAAAGCCGAAGTCAAGAAGCTGGCCGCACTGGTCGCCCGTACTGTTCCCGCCATTGCGGAGGGGCTGGAGAAGCTGCGCAGCCGTGTGATGATCTTCTGTTATCAGCTCTCTCATATTCGCAGCGGCAAAGCGCATATTCAAAAATCCCTTGCCGTATGGAAGCCGGAGCTGGAGCGTTACACCGGTCTGGTGCAGCAGATCAAGGAAAAGAGCAAGGAGCGCAAAGCGTTGGTTGCTGAGAAAAAGGAATTACCAGTATATCATGTGAAACGGCACAAGGCGCTGGCTGTCTGCATAGCCGAGCTGACGGAGGAATTGGAGGAACTGCGTTCCGAGAAGGCGCTTCTTTTGCAAAAATTTGAGTATGCGGAGGATGCAGGCGCAGAGGCGTTCCGCAAGGATATTGCCACCATGGAGGCCGGTCTGAAAAAGATAGAGGCGCAGGAGCAGAAATACTCTGCCGAGTTGGATAAGGCGCTGGCTGAATATGACGAGCTGAAAGCGCAGGCTGCGGATTTTGACCCGGTGGAGCTATACAAAGCACGGCAGGTCATTCGCCCTGTGCAGGAAAAGGCAGCAGAACAGCAGTTAGAGGATGCCATGCATGAGAAGCCATCTCTTATTATGCTGCTCAGTGCCAAACAGGAAACATCCCGCCTACTCAGAGAGGACCTGGAAGAACGGCAGGTGCGGCAACTCATTATGCACAGAAATCAAGAGCAGCACCAAAATTCTCACAGTAAACAAAAAAGAAATGACCCTGAGCGGTAATCGTGCAAAAGGCGGCGGCTCATACGTGCCGCCGCCTCTGTTAAAAAGTTGGTGTCAATCGTCGAAATCCTCAAATTCAGCGGTACTTTCGTTCCCGTGCTTAGCCAGCCATCCTTTCAGCGGACATGGCTTATCCTCTTCCAGATAGCCATATACCATGTGCGCAAGCAAGCCAAGAACGCCCGCACCGAAAACGAATTTCAGAAAGCCTCTGCACTTGCAGTGCTTCTTTTCACAACAGTCATGATTTGCCATCTTCATATTCATACCTCCATCAATTATGGTTTTCTTCCGCCCAGAGCTTTTCGGCTTCAGGCTTCCAGCAATCGGCATAGGCCTTGCACTTCTCGCACAGATGCTCGGCGCTTTCCGGAGCTTCGAGGTCGGTGGAGTGCGCACCGCTCTCTGCCACCATTTTCGGCAGCAGCTCCGGATTTTCCAGCATGGGGCAGGGCCGCAGGTGGTTGCCGTTGAAGGGCTGTCCCTTGCGGTAGAGTTTGAACAGCGGCTGCTGCAAGCACTCCAAAAAGCTCTTGTCTCGGATATTGGCGCTGGAATAGTGGATGAACACGCAGGGCTCCACATCGCCTGCGGCGTTGATATGGCAGTAAATTCTGCCGCCAGCTACGCATCCGCCTGCAAACTCGCCGTCGTTCTGGAAGTCGATGCAGTACAGCTCCTTGCCGCCGGTAAGCCCGCGGATCTCGCGGACGCGGTCTTTCATATACGCTCTTTGCTCCGGTGTCAGCAGTAGGGAGGTGTCAGCGTTCAGGCCAACGGGCATATAGTGGAAATACCACGCAAAAATGCAGCCCTTGGAGATCAGCAAATCCAAAAACTCGTCGCTGGTGACCACCTTGTAGTTCCGGCTGGTGTAGCAGATGGACACGCCGAAGGGGATGCGGTGGCTGTGCATCAGGTCCATGGCGTCCAGCGCCTTCTGGAAGTGACCCCGCCCACGGCGGCCGTCGTTGGCCTCCTCAAAGCCCTCCACGCTGATGGACACGAAGAAGTTGCCCACCCGCAGCATCTCCTGACAAAATTCCTCGTCGATGAGGGTACCGTTGGTGAAGGCGTGAAACGCCATATCCCGGTGCTTCTCGCATAGGCGGATGATGTCTTTTTTTCGCAGCAGCGGCTCGCCGCCGGTAAAGAGGCAGGCATGGGTGCCTAATTCCTTGGCCTCTGTCAGCACACGATCCATTTCCTCGAAGGTCAGGCTCTGCTTGTGGCCGTACTCCGCCGCCCAGCAGCCGGTGCAGTGCATGTTGCAGGCGGAGGTGGGATCCATCAGGATCAGCCAAGGTACATTGATGTCGTACTTGGCGGCATTCTCCTGCGCTGTCTGATAGCCCCGGAAACCGCCCTCGTATGCCACATTGGTCAGGAAGGTTTTGAGAATGTAGGGGTCGTTCTCCCGGATAAGCCGCTGGGTATAATGTGCCCACTTCCCATCGGGGTTTTCTGCGATCATCCGCAGCGTCTTATAGGAGTTATCACTCCATGTGCCCTTGTGGATCTTCTGGATCATGTCGATGAGCTGTTCGGCAAGGTCGCCTACATCCTGCGTCTGGCCCTTTTTCAGCATGGAATCCAGGATCGTTTCAAATGCCTTGCGTTCGGCTGCATGGGAGATTTTTTCGGTGAGGCTCATAGTTCATTCGTCCTTTCTGTTGTATGTCAATTTTCGTGCGTTGTGTGTTTTTTTCGATAGAAATGAAATGCGATGCAGGAGAGCAGCATTGCTGCAAGTTCAATGCCTGCCGCAGTAAGAAATTGAGGGGAACGCACATCCGAAATACTCATGCCCATAATAGGGAACAAAATACAGGTCGGTAAGAAACCCAGCAGACAGGCTGGAAGATACGCCCGGTACTTCACCCCTACTGCCCCCATATATGCGCTGACTACATCAGCAGACAGGATGCCCAGCAAGCGGACGATCAGAACGAAAAAGAAATCACTGCCGCCGCGAAGATCGTGGAGCATGGCGGACTTCGGCCAGCGATGCAGAATATACTGCACTGCTTGACTGCCCAGCTTTTTCCCCAACCAATAGGGAATACTGACCATGACCGCTGTGCCTGCGATGTTTACCGCGATTGCCACGGGCAATGGAAACAAAATGCCGCTGGCAGCATAGAGCAGGCCACTATACAAAAAGATGCTCAGACTTTTCACCGCAAACAGCATCCATAATACTGCTGCGGCTAAAATTGGCTGCTGGGGTGTATAGCTCAAAATGCCCTCCAGCGTAAACTCATCTTTATGCAGCAGACATACTGCAATGATCGTGAACCAAACCAATGCAAGCAGGCATTTGGCGATTCGTATCCGCCGGTTCTCCGGCGATGTGTTACTCGACTTGTGCATGAACGGACTTCTTTCCGGGTAGAGAAGCCATTGCAGCATGGATAAAAGCGGGGTGACGGCCTTTATCCAGTGCAAATACGACAGCGTAGGCCGCAGCTCCTGCCGTTTCAATCATCATATCGCCCATTGTGTCGATCAAGCCAATATCGATATAGCCCTCCAACGGTTCTCCATTGACGATGACGCTGTCAATTTGGTCGATGCTGCCGATCACGCCGGTGGCCTCGCCTAAGTCGTAAGAATGGATGGCGTGAATGATTGTGTCCCGATGCATATCCATGCCGAACCAGCGATCCATGCCAAATTCGTAGAATTCCCATAGTGCAGAAACAGATATGGAGAACATTAACGCGAAAAGCACACGCAGCAGACGGTCATTCTCGTACTTCCTGTTTATCACCACAGGGAGATAAGAACCAAGCAGGGCAAAAACCACACCGCCGCATAGATGCAGCAGTTTATCCCAATGCGCAATGAGATAGTACAGCTTGTAAATCCGTCCTGACATAGAGGCCAGCAGGTAAAGCAGGCTGAACACAAACAGCGTATCAGACATCCGGTAGCCGAAAGCCTCAAGGATATACGGTACTGCCACACCGATGCCTACCAGCAGGCACACAAGCGCATCGGACGCCGGCCCTGAATGCAGAGAGCGCAGCATGGAGTACAGTACAAACAGCTCACATACTGTCCAAAACCACACACGCCAGCGCGTCTGTTCAGCTTGAATACTTAGCTTTACCTTCTGCATTTCTGTTACCTTTCTGCCAGCACCTCTGCGCAGGCCGACGCACGATAGGTAGTTACATCGGGAATTGTTTCTCCGTCGTTCTGAAGTGGGGCAGGACGGTCAAACTGCACCGTGATCTCCTGACCAGTCAGAACTTCCACTACATCCGTATGCTTGATATGCTCTCCCTTGAAAATAGAGGGAAAGACAGCCAAGGCTTTCAGCTTACCGGGACTGCGGAACACCATAACGGATAGCTGCTTCGGCTGCACAAGACGATCCTGCTGCGGCGTCGGGATCATACCGCCGCCGTAGTAACGCCCGTTCATGGTCGGAGCCAACCAGACATGCTTGTATGTGTGCTTTACGCCATCCACTGTGACAACGGCGGAGGTGGGTTTATAGTGGAACAGCAGGCCTTTTATGGCGATGGATGTATAATTGACCGGCTTTGTGGAGCGCTCCCGCTGGCGGTCGCCCTCCAGACAGCAGTAACCGTCAATGCCATAGCCGATGCCGTTGAGGCAATAACGGCGTGTGCCGTTCACATACACCGACGGCAGCTTTTGAAGGTACTGGTTAATGGGGCGAGGTGTGTCACCTGCTTTTCCTCCGATGTCGGTGAGAAAATCATTTCCACTGCCGGTAGCGAAATAATAGATGTTCCGCTCGATGATACCGAAGAACGACAACACCAAGCTGCTCATTACCACAGCCGCACAGCAGCTTCTTGCAGGAAAGACTACGTTGGCTGCTCTGCGAGCAGAGATGACACGACTCGCCTCAC
>NZ_JBQKJR010000059.1:0-18908 GCF_052117165.1 Agathobaculum sp. LCP25S3_E8 | reverse complement strand
GTTGGTTGTGGAAGGAGAAGTCTTCTCCATTCATGTTTGTACTTTTTTGGCCTTTATACGCCAGAAACCCGGCTTATGCCTGACGCATAGGCCGGGTTTCTCGACAGACTGCGGCGAAGGACATTTTTTGTCCTTCGCCGTTTTGGCTAGAAAGATTTATTTGTTGTGCAGAACGAACTCTGCCAGTCGCTCGGTTGCATCCGGGTGTGCAATAGCCTGCATGGTCTGACGCACGGTTTGCAGACGAACCGGATTGCGAAACAGCTCGTATACTGCTTCGTCGATCGGGAAGTGCTTGGTGATCAGAGCAGCCATGCCATTGTTTACTAGGAACTCTACGTTGCGTTCCTCGTGTCCAGGA
Organism: Agathobaculum sp. LCP25S3_E8; assembly: GCF_052117165.1. Taxonomy (NCBI): domain Bacteria; kingdom Bacillati; phylum Bacillota; class Clostridia; order Eubacteriales; family Butyricicoccaceae; genus Agathobaculum; species Agathobaculum sp. LCP25S3_E8. The sequence continues at coordinate 18,547 of NZ_JBQKJR010000059.1, read as the reverse complement.
ATGGGGTCGACCAACAGCATGGGCAGGTTTTTGGCGAGCGCCTCGGAAACGGTCAATCCACCCGGCTTGGAGACGATGCAGTCGGATGCGCTCATCATCACCTCGACATTATGCACAAAGCCATATGGTTTTACCACGCAATCGCCCTCGTAACGGGAGGCGAATTGTTCGACGCGCAGCTGCATTTTCTTGTTGTTACCGCAGACTACAAGCAGTTGGAGCGGAATACCGATGGAGGTCAGCTTTTCCAGAATTTTGACATGGTCGGCATAACCCATGCTGCCGCCCATGAGGAGCAGCGTGCGCATGTTCGGGTTAATGTCAAGCTGTGCTGCGGCATCCGCTCGTGATAAGGTTTGGTTAAATTTGGGATGCACGGGAATACCAAGGGGCAGAATGCGCCGCTCTGGAATGCCACGTTTGACGCAGCGGAAGGTGAGTAGTTCGCTTGCTGTGACAATATACTGTACGCGCGGTACATCTTCCCAATAGGGGTGCAGGGTATAGTCGGTCACAATGCCGATGGTCGTGATATCATCAAGCTTTTTGCGTTTTTTCAGCTCATCAACCATTTGCGCCGCAAAAATATGCGTGCAGATGATGGTGTCGGGAGCATAGCCTGCGAGTACCTTGGCAAATTTGGAAGCCCCCAGCGCATTGATGATATTGATGATGCTTGGGGCGCTAGAGAAATAGCTTGCTCCGTTATTTTCGGCAAGCTGATATACCAGACGATACAATGTCTGCATGTGTTTGGACGAAAAAAGATAGCCTTTATCAATGGTATTCTTAATCAGATTACTGATATAGGCATAAACGTCCAGCGTATGCACTTCCGCGCCTTTACTGGTCAGCATATCGCCGATGGCTTTGGCCGTGGCATGGTGGCCATAACCTGCGGTGACGGATAAAATCAAAACTCTCATAACCGGTGTCTCTCCTTGTTCAAGAGTTATTTTACCGCATCGGCGCGAAAAATGCAAACCAAACCGTCAACAAGAGGCGGATTGTTCGTGGGAGAGGGTAAGATAGGCGTCGAGTACCTGCTGCTCCAGCGCTTTGCGCAGCGCGCCGCCGACCGGATGCGCAATATCACGGAAACGTCCATCCGGCATGCGGCGGGATGGCATGGCGAGGAACAGCCGGTCATGCCCAGCAATAATTTTGATGTCATGCACCGCCAGCACACCATCAAAGGTGACGGAAACCAAGGCTTTGAGCTTACCGGACGGTTCAATGTGGCGGAATTTAATGTCGGTGATTTCCATGGGATACTCCTTTTTGAGTCCGAACAGGGATTTTGGTTTGTTTGACTCTTTTCATTTTAACAAAACTATACTATAATATACCTTGTCTGGTAAGAATAAATACAAAGCTGCGGAGCGAGCGGATATCTTCGTTCCCTGGCAAAAAGTACAAAACGGGAGGCTTTGGGGAAATGGCCCTGTCTATCAAGCCCTATATTGAGAATAAGGAAAAAATACACCTGATTGGCATCGGCGGCGTATCGATGAGTTCGCTAGCAGAGCTGCTGCTGAGTTGGGGAGTGCCGGTGAGCGGTTCCGATCGGTTGAAAACCGATGTGACGGCTCGGTTGGAGGCTCTGGGCGCAAAAATCGTTTATGAGCACAAGGCGGAGAACGTGGAAGGCGTATCACTCATTGTGCGCACGGCTGCTGTGCATGACGATAATCCGGAAATTGCCCGCGCGCATGAACTCGGTATTCCGGTGATGGAGCGTGCGGAGGCGTGGGGACATCTGATGCGCGACTATGAAAATGTGGTCTGTCTGGCGGGTACACATGGCAAGACCACGTCCACTTCCATGATGACTCTGATGACGATGGAAGCGCAGATGGATCCGACCGTCATGGTCGGCAGCAATCTTCCTGCGATTGGTGGTACGTTGCGTATTGGTGGCAAGGGCTGCTTTGTGGCGGAAAGCTGCGAATACTGCAATTCCTTCCTGTCTTTTGCGCCGACGGTCGCCGTTGTACTCAATGTGGAAGAAGATCATCTGGACTTTTTCAAGGATATCAATGATATTATTCATTCGTTCCGTGCGTTTGTTGAGCTGACGCCGATGAACGGACTTGTGGTTGTCAACGGAGATGACCCGAATGCCATGCGCTGTGTGGATGGGCTGGATCGCCATATCCGTACGTTTGGCCTGAATGACGGTGCAAATGTGCGCGCAGTGGATATCAGCGACGTTAACGGCTATTATCGTTTTACTGTGCTGGTGGATGGCGCACCCTATGCTAAAGTAGAACTTTCCGTTCCTGGACGGCATAATATGCTTAATGCATTAGCGTGCTGTGCTGCGGCTGAATTCCTTGGTGTGCCTGGTGATGCAGCGGAGCGTGGATTAAATCGTTTTACCGGTTCTTCGCGCCGGTTCCAGCTGGTTGGCAAAATGCCGAACGGCGCAACCGTGGTAGATGACTATGCGCATCATCCGAGTGAGATGAAGGCAACCTTATCTACGGCCAAGGAAATGCATTTCGATCGCATCTTGTGTGCTTTCCAGCCACACACCTATACGCGCACCAAAGCGCTTTTCTCCGAATTTGTCGAAGCGCTCCGTATGTGTGATCAGGCGATTCTGGCACCCATTTATGCGGCGCGTGAACAGAATACGATTGGAATATATTCTTCCGATTTGGCAAAGGAAGTGCCCGGTGCAATTGCGCTGGACAGCTTCGAGGAGATTGCGGATTATCTGCGTCGGGAAGCTGGGCCGAACGACCTTGTGCTGACTATGGGCGCAGGAAATATCAATGCGGTGGGGCCGATGCTCATCAAATAAGTGCAAAAAAAGCGCTGCGAAGTGAATTTCGCAACGCTTTTTATATGCATGTGCAAAAATACCGTTTGCAAAAAATTCTCAAATGATCTTGACAAAAATTATAAAATGGTGCATACTGATAACACAAAGTATTATGCAATTTGTATAATAAGAGTCAGTAAGGAGGGTGCGTTATGAATAACAATCTGATCATCACTATTGGCCGTGAATATGGTACCGGAGGCAGGGAGATCGGCCAGAAACTCGCGCTCCGCCTTGGCATTCCGTTTTATGACCGGGAATTAATCACCCGTGCGGCGAAAAAGACTGGTTTTGATGAAAAACTGTTTGAGCAACTCGATAAGCGTGCAACCAACAGCTTTTTGTATTCTCTGACGATGTTTGGTTCGGTTGGTCTTAATGGAATGAGCCTGACCGATCAGCTATATTTGGCACAGTCCAATATCATTCGTGAGATGGCGGAGGATTCGCCGTGTGTCATAGTCGGTCGGTGTGCAGATCATGTGCTGCGTGATTTCCCCAATAAATTTGATTTCTTTATCCATGGCTCTATTGAGGATCGCGTAAAACGAATCCAGACTTGTGGGGACTATGAGATTGAAGGAAAGACCCCGGAAGCTGCGCTTGAGAAGATGGATAAACAGCGTTCTACTTATTATAATTACTACACCGGAAAGGTGTGGGGCAAGTGTGATCACTATGACCTGTGTGTCAATGCGGGTCGTTTGGGCGTAGAGTATTCGACGGATATTATTTTGGAGTATGTCAACCGTCTGAAGAAATAATTGTCCAATATGGGAGAGAAAAGAGAGGAAATGGAAAGCCGCGCCAATAGGGCGTGGCTTTCCATTTTTTGATATTTGTGGAGCAGTCAAAATTAGCTGCCAGTTTCTATCTAGTCACAATGTCATCATCATGACCCGGAACATTTGAGAACTTCCACCAAGAATCTTTAGACACGCTGCACCGGACGGATGCCCATACGTTTGCGGGGGTGTAAATCTTCACTAGATCGGAACTGATGGAAACGCAGTGCAGACGGAACCGGCGGTGCGGTCGAGAAATATTGTGGAAACACAAGATTTTTACTATAATAGTGGCAGAGCATTTGACGATGGAAAGAATAGCGGGATACCTAGGTACATCAGCTATCAGGCGCTATAAACTACCTTAAAGGAGTGCGGCATGAGGAAAGAGGACTTGCGGCTGGCCGCCGGTCTTACCACTAATATGATCGCCAACATGGGCGAGGGAAACATATCAGCATGGAAACGCTGCTGCGGATCTGTAAGGCTCTAAATTGTGATATTTCAGATGTGATAGTTTTGGATCTGGATGAAGATTTTGCAACTGAAACTAGGAAGAGTTAGATAAAATGCTTGAATCAATTTTCACACTATTTGAAGGTTTTAAGAAAGCCATGGTTAGTTTTTGATGACTTTAGTGTAACCTCTATTTGCCCACCATCGGGCCAGGCTGATCCGAATCAGACAACTGCGCACCAGCCGCTCCGCTGGGACATAGAGTAGATTGCATAGACCTGCCCCCAACCTCTAGACATATTGTTCAGCCAGCGGGCAGTAAAGGGAAAAACAGGGGGTTATATGGTTTTTTGATAAGCAAAAAGGCAAAAAGAGAGACAAAGGGTTTGTTTATGAAAAGTTAGAAGAAAATCTCATATTAGATAAAAATGTTTTATATCTGAATCGCTTATGTGGTGTAGAGCAGGCTCCGGTAAAGACAGCAACATGGCATATCATAGATGGCGATGGAGCAGAGGATGACCCGGATATGCTTTGCCTAGATATCACATTTGGTACTGAAAACGGCTTGCACGAAGATACGGCAACGCTGAAGGCAGAGCCAATATGGGGGATTCAGTTCCATACGGTTGAAATTGATGTTAGTGCATTACAGCTGGTTTTTTTGGAACAGCCCCATGTGCTAATCGCCAAGATTTACAGTATGAAAGAGAAAAGATTTTATGTAGTGGAGGGGAAAACAGGATTTGAAGATGTAATGATAGGGGACGGGACAAAGGACAAACAAATGAAGGAGAGTGAACATGGAATTTGCAGAGCAGAATATCAGCGGTGTCAAGCTGGAAAAGCTGCGGCAGGATGCTGTAAAAAAGACGAAAATCATGCGGTGGATTTTGCCTGTATGCCTGGTTCTGTTTGTGGGGCTTGCTTTGGCAGGAAAGTGGTACATATTTCTCAGGCTGGGCGAATATGGCTGGAGCGGTCCAGCTGTTCAAGGGGCGTTTTATGGGTTGCTCGCCAACTTGATGCTGGCTGTTATTCTGGCGTGTGTGGTTTTTGTGTTTTATAAGATACTTGTATGGCAGAGAGCCTATGACCGTTTTAATTTTAGCTTTAAGAATAAGTATGTGCTCGAAACTTTGACGCAGCTGCCAGGTTTTTCCGAACTGCATTATCATGCTGGGGGCGGTTTTTCCTATGATGAGATGGATCGGATGAATCTGATTCCCAAGGGGGTCCAGGTGTTTTATCAGTCCACCGACGAGTTGACCGGTCTGTTGGACGGGGTGCGGTTCCGCAGCAGCAATGTCAAGACTGGGAGAAAGGCCAGAGGCCGCCGATCGCTGCCGGACATTCTGTTTGAGGGGCAGATTATCGCCTTTTCCACCTTTGATGAGCGCAAGCTTAGCAAAGGTTTTGTTCAGGTATTCTCGAAAAAGGCACTCTCTCAGGTCAAGCACACGACGGCTCCACTGAAGATCCACACCGAAAACAGCCTGTTTAATGAGAATTTTGTGGTATTTGCGGAAAATGAGCAAAACGCATTTTATATGCTGACCCCTCCAGTGCTGGAAAAAATCGTCGCTTTTCAGGAGGCCATGGAAGGACTGGTCTATCTTGCTTTTTACCAGTCTGCCCTGTATGTGACCTGCAGCCAGTTCCGTAACCCCTTTGACGCTTACATTGACATCCCTGTGGAGGAACAGCGCCGGCAGATCGAGAAGGACATCGAGATCTTGTGCAGTGCACGGGAAATTCTGGTGCAAGTCAGCAAAGAGAAAGAGGAGGGAAGCGATTGAAATGGAAGGATTGCTTGCATGCCTTGTGACCGTCGTGGTGGGGCTGATCTTGGCGGGAATTGCCTATCATATCTGGAAGCCGCGGGAAAAGAGGATTGAAACCAACAATCCATTGTCGCCCACGTTGCGGTGGATGAATACGGCGGCCTCGATCCTTGTGGTTGCCAATCATGGTAATTTCCGCAATATGGCAGGGATATTCTATCCCGGTTATGAGAAACAACCAGATTGGGTGCAGAAGGTTCAGCGGATGCTGCGGGAGTATTGGGGAATTGAAACACACGATAAAGCTATGGAGGAGATGCAGTCCTTGTTGGATACCGGGATGCGCGCCCAGTATGGAAGAGATATGAGCATGCTGGAAACTCGGTATGCTGGCTATTCTGAGGAAGCGTTGATTCACGAAGCTAGAAAGCAAAACCCTAAAGCCGATGAAGATAGCTATCTTCCCAAAATGCTGATGGCCTACCGGCGACACGGTGAAAACGCCCTACTGGGCTGGGACATGGGTCGGGCGGCCTTTGTGATCCAAAGTTGTTATTTTGCGGGGTATGTCACCATGGAAGAGGTGCTGGAAATTGGAGTGGAAGCGGGGAAAAAAGCCCAGGCAGTATTCCACAACTGGGAAGAGATGATGGAGAGCTATCTGCTGGGCGGCCAGTACTGGCAGCACGATGACAAGGGAGACCCCAAGTCGATGACAGCCAAACGCTGGAAAATATATCAAAAACTGTGGTGTGGAGATACCTTCTTTCGGGAGTCACCGTATCTGTCGATTCCGTTTGACCTGCCGTTGTCCAAGAAAATCATCACCGATCAATACGGCATTCTGCCGGAATACCAAAAAAAGAAATAGAGCAAACATCCTGCTCCACTTTTGGACATATGGTTCAGCCAATGGGTATTGACTGTGAAACTATATAATAAATGGGTTATGCAAAAACTCATGTACACTACAGAAAAGGGGAATCAAGATGAAACTTCTATGGTTGTTGGCAGCAGTGGTGGCTGTGGTGATTGTCTGCTACATCAGGATGTTTAACCGGTTGCGGCGGCTTTCGATAAAAGTGGAGGAAGGCAGTGCTGGTATCGACGTGGCACTGGAAAAACGGTACGACCTGCTTTCGGAAGAACTGGAAGCGGTCAAAAAGTATCTGCAGCACGAGCAAGAGGTATACCTTGGAGTGACAACGCTCCGAGCGGGCAAAGAGCTGAACGAAGCGGCCTTCCAAGAGAAGAAGGCACTGTCGGAGGAAGCCGTCGAAACCATTCGAAAAACCATTGATGAGCAACAAAAGACGATGCTTGAGCTCAAGAGTCAGCTGAAGCAGACGGACGTGACTGGGGAGGGAAACCTTCCGTTGGGAGATGGTGGCCTTGTGGGTCACCAGGTGAGTCTGGATCGGAAGCTGGGATTGCTGGCTTCGGTGCAGCAGGGACTGACGGGGGTGACATCCGCCATCAACGCCCTAGTCGAGCAGTATCCTTTTCTACACTCCTCTGGGTCGATGGCCCATTTCCAGCGGGATATCTTCGATGTGGAGGAGCATCTGCAAGCGGCGCGGCGGCTTTACAATTCCAATGTGTCTTTGTATAACCAGTGGGTCGACGCATTCCCTTATCTGATTGTGGCCAAGCTCCACAGGATGAAGGAAGCCCGGTTCTACACCGTGGAAGAAAAGAAAAAGAACTTTGAAGTGAGGTTTTAAACAGGATAGAATAAGCTCCGGGAGACAAACATGGATACAGTTAACTCCTTGTCGTCGACTTTGCAGTGGATGCACACAGTAGCGGGGAGAACTGCTGACATCCAACAAAGGCGATTTTCGCTGGATGGCGGAGGGCCTGCGAGACGATGACTTATGTCAGAGTCCCCTTTGATTTGCTGCTGTCCACCAAGATCATACGGCTGGGTGAGCTGAAGAGTTTCAAGAGAAACCAGAATGGTCATGTTCGAAACATAACATCAGCGGGGGGCTGGATCGGATGAGGCAGAAAGTATACCGCCGCGCTAAAATCGGCAAGGGCAGCGCTGAAGCATTTATGCTGCCGAAGAAATCTTACCCTAGAGGCAGCTTTGTACGGGGTGCAGGAAATGACGGCAGAATAGCTGCTGGGAGTTGCGGCCCGGGAGTCCTTATCCATTTTCGAGTTCTTCGTTGTCTGGCTGATTAATATGTGGTACAAACATATAGATTACGTTTCCGGTATGTCCGATTTGTGTAGGTTCATTCTGATGCAGGGAGGTTTTGTAATTGGGTCAGGAAATTAAACGGTTTCAAGATCGTTCATATTTGGAATATGACAGAGGAAAATTTGATGAGTGGTGTGTATATCTGACGCACCCTGATGGAAGTCGTCGCCCTCCAAGAGATGTGGATTATTTTGCTGATTTAAAAGCACTCTCGGAAAAGTACGGTACAAATCGAGTATACCAAGACTATGTTCGGGTCTATGAAATGACAAACAAGCAGGTGAGTGAGCAGGTTCTTAAATTCATTTCCCAACTTGCTGAAAGATATGGCATCGATGCCTTGGAAGTGGATATAATATTTTCTGTTTTATATCTGGCAATGATTGCAGAAGAGCAGAAACAATATACACGGCTCGGAAAAAGAATAAAACGACTTGGGATACATGCATTACTTATTGAAAAGCGGTCAGTGCAGGACTCGGCAAACTTTATGCGTGGTATGGGGTGGCGTGATATAGATGCATTGTGCAGAGCGAGGGGGTTCTGAAGCCCAAATATTCCAAAACACAAAATGGCAATTTTCTCTCAGATGAGGGTGCCTGTAATGATGCAAGAATGTGAGTTGTTATTTTTCTGACAAATAAAATTCCAGGAAAGAAGGAAAGAAAATGACGTATCCAAGTACGTTTAGTCATTTAAAATGTATATGCGTGCCAAGATGCCATGGAGCAAGAAATAGATGGAGTTCATTTTGAGGTGGACTTGCCCATGGACCACATTCTTAAAACCACCAAATGGTTATTCATTGAGTCGGTTTAACGCTCTTGCGGGCATTCGATTCGATGATTTTTTCTCAGAACGATTTGAAGATCAGCATGGATGGATTTATCCATACGGCTAATGGGAAGTATATGTAAAAGTAAATTGAAAAACAAAGGTATTGACACAATTACTATGGTGAAGGTGAATGAAAAATTTTTTCTTTGGAAGCATCAAGCCTTATTATGAAACAGAAGCTGAGATGCTGGTGCTCGGAGATACATTTTCCGTCCTTGAACAAATAAAACCGGGTTCTATCGATATGATATTTGCCGATCCTCCATATTTTTTGAGCAATAATGGCATAACCTGCCAAGCAGGACAGATGGTTTCGGTCAATAAAGGTGAATGGGATAAAACATCATCGTTTGAAGAAAAACATGAGTTCAACCGAAGATGGATAAGGCTCTGCAAAAGCGCTCTGTCAACAAATGGAACAATTTGGGTTAGCGGGACGCTGCATAACATTTACAGCGTTGGTATGGCTCTTGAACAAGAAGGGTTTAAGATTATCAACAACATAACATGGCAAAAAACAAATCCTCCCCCTAATTTGGCATGTAAATGTTTTACGCACAGTACAGAAACAATTATATGGGCGCAAAAAGATGAAAAAAAAGCAAAACACTATTTCGACTATGCACTCATGAAGGAGTTAAATGGCGGCAAGCAGATGAAGGATGTATGGAGTGGTCCGTTGACACCTCAAAAAGAAAAAACTTACGGTAAGCATCCAACACAAAAACCACTATATCTTCTTGAAAGAATAATTTTGGCGTCCACAAATGAGGGAGCAGTAGTTTTAGATCCATTCTGTGGTAGTTCCACAACAGGAGTAGCTGCGAAGAGACTTGGACGAAGATACATTGGGATAGACAATGTACAGGAGTATATTGAATTGTCTACCCGAAGGCTCATTGGCGAGGTGAAAAGCGAGAGGGTTTCATGCATGGAGCCGAAATATGTGTGATGAAATGCTCAGAATAGCGGAAAGAAATCAAGTATCATTACGGAAGAAGAAAGTATCAGACTGCGTCAAAATCGAGGGAGAGGGAGAGCGTGTAAAATGAAAATCATTTGCTTTGGAGATTCTAACACCTACGGCTTCGATCCCCGCTCTTGGTGTGGCAGTCGCTATGCCGAAACCAGCCGCTGGGTGGATCTTCTTGCAGCCAAAACAGGTTGGATGGTTTTCAACATGGGGCAGAATGGTCGGGAGATACCATCTACTGCTCCCGAATTTCCGGCCGACACTGATTTGCTGATTGTTATGTTGGGAACTAATGATCTGCTCGAGGGGCATCGACCGGAGGAGGCAGCAGAAAAACTGGAGCGCTTTCTCTCTGGCATATTTCTGGAGCGAAGTAAGATCTTGTTGATTGCGCCGCCGCCGGTATCTATGGGGGAATGGGTACCCAGTCAGCAATGTATTGACGCTTCTCGCTTGTTTGCGCAATGCTGCCGGTCAGTTGCGGTACAGTTGGGTGTCCGTTTTGCTGATGCCGGAAAATGGGGCATCTCCATGGCCTATGACGGTGTACATTTCACGGAGCAGGGGCATAGAGCCTTTGCTACCGGACTTTTGGAGGTACTGAAATGAAACGACTTTTTCTCGTACTAACCGCCCTTTTGCTCCTGCTCACTGGCTGTGGCGGAAAAGAATCGGACAGCTCGTATCAGCAGATCACGCAGGAGGAAGCCAAGGAGATGATAGACACTCAAGAGGTCATCATCTTAGATGTGCGGGAGCAGGATGAATACGACAGCGGCCACATTCCAGGTGCCGTTCTGTTACCGGTTGGAACCATTGATGAGGACACTGCTGCCGCTGTTATTCCTGAGAAAGACACTTCAGTCTTGATATATTGCCGCAGCGGAAATCGCAGTAAGACGGCTTCTTCAACTCTGGCGGATCTGGGCTATACCAATGTTTACGAATTCGGCGGAATCAATTCTTGGCCTTATGAGATAGAAACATAAAAAACTAATTTAATATGCAAAGTCGGGTTGTGTATTTTGTTTTAGAGTATGAACGTCAAAAAGTAGACAAAAAGAAAAAAGATATTCCCTCAAGACTCTCCTTTTTAAACCGAGCGGTGGGGTTTGCGCGACGGAATCTTGCTCCCAAATGGTTGGAACCATTTTTGGGGGTAGTTAATTTCAACCATTTTACTCTGCTTGCTGATAGGGCGTTTCTGTGTGCTCTGGTGCTGTCTGTGGTCAAACATACAGTCAAAGAACCCTTCTTGAACAGGTGCGACACCAGTTGCCGCCTCCTGTTCAAAAGGGTTCTTTTTCGTGTTCGGATTTGGGGGGTTGTCCCTGTAGGGGGCAGAAAAAGTGCTTTTTCGCTTCCGGAAAATCAGTTTCGGCACTTTATATACTCTATATACGAAGAATACGGTCCAGCGAGAGGAGAACTTGTCTTACCTGCTCAGGAGCCAACAAATGCCCGCAACAATTCGCTCCACTGTATGGTCATAGTGATTGCCTGAATTTAGCTGGAACACTGTGTCAATGCCCTTATCTTGATAAAATGTATGAATCTCTTCTGTGTTCTGTCGGACGCTTTTTAAAATCCGGTTTCTGGTTTTGCTCTCCTTATCTCCTAGAGAAAAGTACATACAGTCCGGCCGACACTTCGGCTCGTGGGAGAAGATATACTCCTTCATGCCGGGAAACCAGAGAGAGCCGGACATGCTGCCCACTCGAGAAAACAGGTCCGTCTGATAGATGGCGTAGAGCGCAAACAGCCCAGCCAGGGAGTACCCTGCAATTCCACGCCAACGAGAGTCTCCGATAATTTCTTTCTCTGCTGTTGGAATGATTTCCTGGGTCAGGAGGCGAATATAGTCATCCGCGCCCCCGATACAGGGCTTGGAGTTCTTGAAAACAGGTGGACTATCCCAGGGCACCATATCGTGGTTCCAGTCCAAATCGCTGATAGACACCAATGTGAACGGCGGACAGCCGGAAATCTGTGTAGCTTCGAATACCTTCCGTCCCTCGCCGGAGAAGGTGTGAAGATAGATTGCCGGGGTGTTGGGAGTGGTAGCTGGAAAGACGGATACAGTTTTACTGCCTTTTTTGAAAATATGCATGTTTGGGTCACCAGGTTTCTATTTTGGTGGTTGTGGTGTTGCTATAATGCTCATTGTACTGCACCGGAGTAAAGTTCTCAAGATATTACTCGTGCTAAGTCCTACGAAATTGTTGTAGAATTTTGGAATTCCAGTTATATTAAATATATGTTTGTAAGAATTATAGCGGATTCACTTACCGTTCAGAGGTATATCTACCATCGGGAGTGCGGAGGAAAGGTACTGCTGTTTGCCTGTCAGTTCAAAACGGACCGGATCACAAGAGGCGCAGCGGCCTATACCTTTCCGGGAATGGAAAATTATGTGAAATATAATGGGAGCAAACACATGAATATTACCTGAAAGTTGATCCGGACTATTCTGACGAAGTTCTTAAAGATAACGAATAAATTGGTGGTGGGATAAATGACTGAAGTAGTTGCAGCTCTGATTTGGAATCAGGACCGGTTCATGATCTGTCAGCGCCCGGCCCACAAGGCCAGAGGGTTGCTTTGGGAGTTTGTGGGCGGAAAAGTAGAGTCAGGAGAAACTAAGAAGCAGGCACTCATCCGGGAATGTCAGGAAGAACTAGCCATTACTCTGGATGTGGGAGAAGTATTTATGGATGTGGTACATGAATACCCGGATTTAACTGTTCATCTTACACTGTTCCATGCATCCATCCGAGAGGGGATCCCGCAGAAATTGGAGCACAATGATATTCGATGGATTCGTGTGGATGAGATTTCTCAATATGAGTTTTGTCCGGCGGATGATGAGATATTGAGGAGACTAAAAGATACCTACTAATTTTTTCACAAACTGGGATATGACCGCATTCTGGAGCTCTTCGAAGCCGATGGCAAAACCCATGTCCGTACAAATCTTTCTGAGGATATATTTTCTGCACTAAAATGAGCGAGAAGGTTGCAGAGTAATCTTTGGAAGAATTGGTCAATTTCCGATTGAGAATGACGGGCGGAAGGTAGCAACCGCTGCTATGGATGCCAAATGATGCATCAAGTGTACTCTTGAGTAATATGTCCGGAAAGGCCTGCTAGTGCGGGAGCTGATAGTACTTGTCATCGAATAATGGCGACAAAGCAAAATTTCACAGTGGATCTCCCAGTTGATATGAGTTGGGACAGCGGATAAAAGGGATAGCCCCAATTGAGGAACACGAAAAAGCACATCGGCAGAATGACGAATGCCATCTGCCGGATGCGCTTTTATACTTTATTGCTCGTGGCTGCCGTTCTTCGGTCGTACACAGGATTCAATGATGTCGTCAATCATCTCTACCTTATCTGCACAGTCTTGCTGTAGCCACTCCTTGATGATAGCAGCGATGCCTTCTACATAGTAGGCAATATAATAGGGACAGTGGTTGGCTGGAATTTCAAACCGCTCCAGAATGGGACTGAGGATGCGCTGCTTCAGTTCCACGTACCGGGTATAGGCCTGCATACTGCCTGGGTTCCGGACTGCTGCTCGGTAGATCTTTTTGTTATCTCTGATGAAACGAAGGTAGGGGAGAAGATATTCCCGGGTGACTAAAACCAGTTCTTCCCGCTCGCGGCTGCTTATGTTGCCCAGAACATTTTCTTCCTGCTGGGGAAAATAGGAGAGAAATCGACGTTGAATCATTTCCAATGTTTCGTTTACCAGGTCGGCGATGGTCTCATAGTGCAGGTAGAAGGTAGAGCGGTTCACGCCAGCCTGATGACAGATCTCCTTGACCGTGATATATTCCAAGTCCTTTTCCTCCAGCAGTGCGATAAGCGCCTCGTCCATCCGTAGGGCGGTATTGAAATATTTGCTTTCGGACTTGTTCATCTGCCGCCCTCCTCTCAATTTACTCTGCTGATTCGCTGATTTCCCGGGCTAACTGCATAATCTCAAAGGCATACTTTTCTTTGCCGGAGCGCAGGAGCTTTTTGTAGATGGGGTAGTTCAGACCCACCCCGACGATGCCCAGAATGCCCAGGAGGATTCCGGCACCTGTCATCAAAATGTAGTCGCCCCCGATCACCTGCATGGAAAGGCACATCCCTACGCCGAGGACTAGGGTCATCCCGATGCCGAAGCTATAGGCGAAGATGATCGCCGTGCGTTTTGCTTTCCAATCCAGTTTTTTTAGGGCAACAACTTTGGAGGTGTCTTTGGGGGCGTATTCGCTGGCAATGGCTTCCGCAAAAATTTTATCTGTGTTCATCATGGTGGTCTCCTCTTAATGCTCAATTCTCTGCAGCTGCTGATGTAATCATAAAGGATTTTGGAGCAAAAGAGAACGACATAACTTGGAATTTATGCCGATTTCAAGAACTGTGTCGTTAAGAAAGACCTGTAATCCGGATACTTGATGAGCTGTTTCCTTGGAAACCGTCATGCGATCATCCTTGCTTCGGTTTCTTGTTTAGCTTTAGGCTGATGCTACGGCGTTCTGCCATATCTTGAAGCAGTTCCACAGCGGCAAGGGCCCGCTCTTTGACTGTCTGCATTGCTAGCTTCGATTGCCTGCTCCGCCGCCGCAGCCGGGACAGTAGCCGCCCAGGTGCATGGAGCACAGGGTGCAGTTGAGCCCGCACAAGGAGAAGCGTGTTTCGGTACGGGTAAAGCCTTTCATAGTACTCTCCTTACCGGGTGCCGGATGACGGTTTTCAGCCGCTCCGGCTTGCACCGGCGAACATCGCTGAGATAGATCTCGTGGTGGAACCGGCCTTCTCCAAAGTCTTTCTCATAGCCTTGGGCCTTGGCGTATTCCTCCATGGTGGCCACGGTGGCAGGCTCATCGTCATAGGGGCCGATGTGCATGCACTGGACGCATAGCCCCTCCTTCCAGGGGAAGAACTCCACCGGAGAAAAATCCTGCCGTTTCTTTTCCATGGCCTCCCGGATGGCCCAGTCAAAGACCTCTTTCGTCACAAACTCCGGCAGGCGGATGATGGAGATCCACTGGAAATCCTTCTTGTGGGTATAGTCCACCCCTTGGACGCCCTCCTGCCACCACAGTCCCTCCAAAGGTGGTACCACATAGTCAAAATACCCCTCCAGCTTGTGTTTGCCGAGTTTGCTCATTTTGATGGTGAAAGCCACGGCATAGAGCATCCCTAGGGCTTGCTTGTAGGCACCGCCGTCCTCGTTGGGATCGCCATGGCCCCGCACTGCCAGGAAGTTCATGGGGGGCACCGTGACGATGCCCGGCGTTTTGGACGGCAGATAGAATTCCTTGTATTCTTTTTTATAGTCAAAGGCCATAGTCATTTCCTCCGATTTTTCGATGACGGATCTTGAAGTGCTAGACATGTGAGGCGGGTGAGAGCAGTCATGGTATCCCGGTCCTCCACATCTTCTACCCAGATATAATTATTGGCTCCCTCGTATGGTGGAGCCTTGGGCAGGTTCGGGAATGTCGCTTCACCCTGCGGAGTGATTTTCACAAAAAACTGGTCGTCACAGATGACGGCGAAGAACACATTGTCGCAGTAGAGTCCGTATTCGCCGAACATCTTCCGGCTGCGGATGGTACCGGCGTCCTGCAGTTGTTCGGCCACATATTGCACAAAATCAGGATGAGATGCCATGTCAATTCCTCCTGTAACGGTCGGCCAATGTTTGACTCAAAACACCGATCCGCTTTCGCAATTCTTCCGGTTCCAGCAGCTCCGCCTTATCCCTGAAGGTCAGAATCCAGCTGATCACGCTGTCTGCGTCGGGAAAGCCACCTGTGAAGCGCAGCCGGCCGTCCGGATCTATGGTGAATCTGTCCGCGCCGTACTCCTCCACCAGCCGCCAGCGGCAGGTGGGATTAAAGAGAACTGTGACCTGATACTTGGTGGGAAAGACTCGCTCCGGCTCCAGATCGGGCAGAGGAGCAGGTCGCGGTTCAAAGGACCCTTGGGAGGTGAGTTCCGTTATGCGGTTCAGCTTAAAGAGACGGAAATCCTCTCGGGTTTGGCACCAGCCCCACACATACCAAGTGGACCAGTGAAAAACAAGATAGTAGGGCTCGACGATTCGAACCGATTCCTCTTTAGGCGAGAAATAGGTAAAGCGAATGACATGGTGCTGCTCAATAGCACTCCGAATCAGCTCAATTTTAGGCGGCAGACTGGTCTTGTACCAAGAGGACAGGTCGATGAGCATGTGGACGCCACTAGGTACCAGCCCACCCGTTCCGGCAGACAGCTTTTCCATCAGTTGAGCGTAGCGGCGGGTGCCGCTGACGCTGTCCAGACTCTGAAGTCCCGCCAGAATGGCCTGCATCTCTGGAGCGGTGAGCACCGTGCGGTCTACCCGATATCCATCCATAATGGATATGCCACCGCCCGCACCCTGGGTGGTGGAGATGGGGATACCCGCCTGACACAGGGATTCGATGTCCCGCTGGATGGTCCGGCGAGACACCTCGAACTGTTCTGCCAGTTCCGGGGCGGTGACCTTCTCCCGCTGGAGTAAGATGGACAGGATACCGATGAGCCGCTCCATCTTCATGGGATGCACCGCCTTTGCTGTATTTAACTGTATTATACCACAGGAACACGACAGCGGACTGTCATGTTTATTTTTGAAAGAAAACATTTTCCTTTCGTAACAAGAATAAAATGTGTGTTTAGAAATTATAGGAAATAAAATATCTATATAAATCAGCGGTGTAATTTCCGTTGTGAACGGTCTTATCGAAATGTATACGACCGGTTGAAAATAAAAAATTCCGTGAAAACAATTTCACGGAATTTTGGTCGGAGTGTAATTATAGGACTTGGAAAAATCCAGTCATATCAATGGTTTGCAAGCAGTAAGCAAGAGGTTTTTATCTAAAAAAATTATTCTTTGAGAATTACGCCGCCCAACGGGACTACGGGCGGCGTTTTCATATATAAACATGAAAGGAACTGGCCCATGGGTTGGGCTCCTAAGTCCCTCGGTTGCATACCCCCGTTACTGGGCCTTTGAGATGCTCTCCAATATGCAAACAAGTAATTATCCCAAGCACATATATACTTTTATCTCGTTGGTTATGTTAGCTTTTTTCATGTTTATTCGATTGTTTGCCCCAATGGAGGAGATATACCAAGTAGCACATAATCAATGTCAATCCAAGGGAAAAAGTAAGAATGGCAAATCTTTTCGCAACAAGATAGAGCTGGTAATTATCTGTTTGGAATGGCGATAGACATAGTGGACAAACAATGTTTATAGCAGAAAATAAAGCAAACAATACCAAGCCGACTTTCATTCCTTTTGGTTTTTCAAGTGCTTTACAACGAGTGGTCTGCTGTTTTTTCTGTAACATAAGATAGGTGATTTTATTATCGGCAGACATCACCCTTTCTTCCGTATCATCATACCATCTTGCAGACGAAATATTTACACCTACACTACGGCTCAAAGCAGATAGGGGTGATTGTTGTTCCTCAAAGTAGTTGCAAATTTTCTCACAGACCTTATACTCAAAATCTTGTGTAAGGCTCCTTGCCACTTTTATCGGGATACCATCTTCGTTCTGTTCATAATCACTACCTTCTGGACTATGTAAGAAGTCAGATAAAATTTCAAGTACTTGTTCGGCTCTATTCCAATATGGTAGCAGAATATCTTTTGATAATCGTGGGCGATTTTCCTCCTTGTATATATCATCAAGTGCAGAGTGACATATCAAGTTGGAAATATTTTCACCTACAAAATCCAGAGCATCATCCTCATCAAGTTGTGCTTGAAGCATATCACGCTCTATTGTGAAAAAATCTATCTCCTCATCGATTTCGGAAATTCGGGTACTTACTTCATCTCGTTCTGCATTTAGTGCAATTAGTTTACTTGCAATAAAACCACCTAAAATTGCTACAATAGACGCAGAACACGCTGCTATTGTCGTTAAAACTGCTGTTAAATCGTACATGATTTCCCAATCCACCATCATTTAGAATGACAATACTATATCATATTTTTCAAGATTCTGCTACCCAAACAGGACTACGGGCGGCGTTTTCATATATCTCAATAAGAAAGGAGGGGGCACCCACACAGGCCAGCCATCGGGCTGGCTTTTTCTATTTCACAACGAAGGAGGTTCTTAGGTGGCTGACGATAAAAAGAATATTCCCGACGCTGGGAAGGTAGACGATTCCCCCAAGCAGGGAAAGATAGAGCCTGCTAAAGCTGCTCCCCCGGCGCAGGATCAGCCCGCCCCGGCCAAGGCGGAGGCCCCCGTGATAGAAGATGCGTCCAAGGTGGTAAAGCCCCCTACGGCGGAGCAGCCGGCTCCGGCAGGTAAGGAGGCTCCCAAAGATAAGGACGCTCCTGCTCCGTCTAAGGAGGGTTCGCCGCCGGGCAAGGGCGAAAAGCAGGCCACGATCCCCGGCATGGGAGATCCTGTCCCCGCTGGAAAAGTGGTGGATTTTACCGCTGCCCGGGATGGGGCGACGAAGGGCAGGCCCCCGGAAAAGGCTGTGGCCCAGGATAAAGACAAGTGGAATAGTCAAGAAAACCGCACACCCAACGAATTCAATTAGGCAACCTGCGCCGGATTTTGCGCCCACCGTGCGCGCTTGCGCAGCGGAGGAAGGTTTTCCTCATTGGCT
>NZ_JBQKJR010000058.1:0-19182 GCF_052117165.1 Agathobaculum sp. LCP25S3_E8 | reverse complement strand
GGCTGAGCAGTTGGAAGTGGACGGCTATCTCATCCCGCCGGTCACTGCCGATACGCTGAAAAAAACGATGGAGGATGCGGAACAATGGGACAGATCATTTTGAAAAAGAAAGGATGTTTTTTTGAAAAGTAAAAGACCACGAATTTTGACGATAACTAAAAAGGAGAATTGAACATGACACGAAAAACGGCAAGTAAGGCGCTGTCTTTGCTGCTGTCACTATGCATGGTTTTAGGGATGTTCCCGGCTATGACCATGACGGCGGAAGCGGCAGGCAATGACCCGAGGATCGTAACGATCAACAGTAGTAGTCAACTGACGCCTGGTATGACGTTGCAGAATAACACCATTTATAAAATTATGACGAACACAACGGTTAATAGTACCTCTGTCGGTCAAAGCGGTCTAAAAGTGGCCAATGGAGCCAGCGCGGTACTATACATCAAGCCTGGTGTGACGTTGACTGTAAGCGGCGGTGCCGGTTCCGGTCAGACCGGTGGTGGTGCCGGCATTGAGATCCCTTCCAACTCCACCCTGACCATCACCGGCGGCGGCACCCTGAATGCGTATGGCGGCAACGGCGGCTATGCGGGAAGTGGTTCCAGTTCCGGAGCGGCGAAATTCACTATGAACTCAAGAGACCGCGAAAAAAGTAATGCGCAGTACTGGGTTAAATTTGAGGGCGGCAACGGCGGAAATGGCGGCTACGGTGCCGGCGGCGCCGGCGCGGGCATCGGCGGCAACGGCGGTACCGGCGGCAGCGGCGGCAGCGGCGGTTCCGGTATCTACACCACGATCAAGGGTAACGAGGATAAAAAAGGTGCATGGAAAACCACAGATACAACACCGAAAAACGGCGGCAGCGGCAGCGCAGGCAGCGCAGGCGGCTCCATGGGTACGCTGTACATCGTGGGCAAGGTCGTCGTCAATGCCACAGCCGGGACAAACGCTTCTTCCGGCGGCTCGGGCGGGTCTTATATCACAACGAAAACATCGATGTGTAGCAACAATGTCTACGAAAAATATGATAAAGATGATTACCTGTCTTCCGTACCCTATTTTGTTCGCTTTGATGTGGGTGGTAGCGCGGACTACAACCACACCACCTTCGCGGTTGGACAGGGCGGTCCCGGCGGTGGCGGCGGCTATCCGACCACCTCAGCGGATGATATCGGCGGCGGCGCGCCCGGCGGCGGCGGTGGCGGCGGTGGCGGCGGTGGCGGTATCGAATACTCCACCGATAAAAACGGCACCGCAAACGAACCGAAAAACATGGGCAGCAAAGATCCCGGGCAATCCGGCCATGCCGGCAACGGCGGTACGAGCGGTGGAACCACTCCTGAATCGAAATATACGGGAGATGCCCTTGCTCACACCAACAATGAAAAAGATGACGAAGTAGAAGGACGTGAGGCAGGAGGCCAGGGCGGCTCTGGTGGCAGCCAGGGCAGCAAGGGCAGCAGCGGCACCAAAACCGTGACCACCACAGCCAAGGTAAACAGTAGCAGCGGCAGCACCGGACCGGAAACTGTAAGCCCTCCGGTAGCCTATCGGTCTATCGGACTGGACGATCTGGGCGGTTATGGCGGCAGCACTAACGCCTATGTGGTCTACGGTGCGGACGAGGGCACTAAAGTAGCAAAGCCCCAACGCACCGGTTACAACTTCATGGGCTACTACGATAAGGAGATCAAGCCAGGCAAGCTCAGCGAGTACAGCGGCGCGACGCAGTATTATGACAAGAACGGTGCGCCCGCCAATGCTCTGAAGCCCGCCATGGTGGCGAGCAGCCTCACGCTCTATGCCTATTGGGAGCCTTTGAAATATGACATTGAGTACATGAGCAATCTGGATGACGGTTTTGGCGCACGTCATGTGGATTGGCAGCGAGATGTAACTTGGGGCGACCTGACACCATTGGCAGAAAACGCCATCCCTCAGGGCCTGCTCAAGGAAAACCACACCTTTATCGGCTGGAACATCTACGATCAACAGGACTGGGCCATGTATTATGCAGACAAGAATTATCAGGTGGGTCTGACAGACACCGACGGAGCCACAGCCTATCTTTACGCCGCATGGAGGGAGAACGAGAAATTCACCATCTCCTACAGTGCCAACGGCGGTAAGGGCGAGCCCCCCAGCGGTCAGGTCTATATCCACAACGACTATACGCTTTCCGATAGCCAGCCTACCCGGGACGGCTGTACCTTCGCAGGCTGGAGTACCGACCCCAATGCCCGGCCGGGAGACAGCGGTATTTATGCGCCCAGCGCGGTCATTTCCGACGTGCAGCAGGGTTATATGCTCTACGCTGTGTGGAAGCAGAATCCTTCCCTGACCTACCACACCAACGGCGGTAGTTTCCCGACTTATGTCCCGACTGCCTATCCTCAGGTAGGCTCACAACACACTCTGACCAGCAGCACTCCTCAGCGGGACGGCTATACCTTTGCCGGCTGGAACACAGAACAGGACGGTACCGGCGATCACTACAATAGCGGCAGTCCCTTTACTATGCCGGATGAGGATGTGGTTCTCTACGCCAAGTGGACACCCGAACGGTATACTGTCACGGTGGAAAACCCCGATAATGTAACCGTTGACGGCGTGGAGGACAGCTACGACTGCGGCTCCACGGTATCCTTCACGGTCAGCGGTGGCGAAGGCGACGTGTTTATCTATGCCAACGGCAGGAAACTGGAGAAGGGACCTGATGGCATGTACAGCTTTGAGATCAGGTCCGACAGCACCGTTCTGGTCACCACCCAGGTGGGCTATGTGGTGGCTTACGATCCCAACGGTGGATCCGGTATGCCGGTGGACGTGACTGTCTATACGGAGGGGCAGTCGGCCACGGTCAAGACAACCCCCAGACCCACCAAGACCGGCTACACCTTCGACGGTTGGATGGATGCCGACGGTAATGAGGTGGGAGGGACCATCACCATCGGTACCTCCGATGTGGTCCTCACCGCCAAGTGGAGTCCCATCTCCTACACGGTAAAGTTTTATAAAAACAATAGTAGCGCCGCCGGCGAAGATTCGGTCACCAAAACCTTTACCTATGATTCGGAAGAGGATTTGAAGGTATCGGACGACACCTTTACCCAAACCGGAAAATCCGTTGTGGGCTGGGCGTCTGAATCCACCGGAGATATCCTCTACAAGAACGGTGCGACTGTCAAGAATCTGACCAGCACACAGGACGATGTAATTAACCTCTACGCCAAGTGGGACACGCGGGTGACCAAGGTGAACCTGGATGCCAACGGCGGCAGCCACGGCGGCAACATCGGCTTTGTATATGTCACCTACGGCGAGGCTCTGACTGCTAACCTGACCGCTCCCACTTGGGACGGTTATACCTTCAAGGGTTACTACGAAAATTCCGACGGCACAGGCCGCCAATATTATGATGAAACTCTGACTCCTAAGGTTACGAGCTGGGATGTGGAGAAGGATGAGGTAACGGTCTACGCCAAGTGGGAGCCAATCTCTTACAGCATTCACCTCTTTAATGGCGAGACCCAGATCAACTACTTTTCTCTGGAAAATATGTCCTATGAGAAAGATTTTACTTTGCCCTCCGGCGATGAGCTGGCGCGTTCCGACAACACTTTTGCCGCAGCCTACAAGCAGGAGCGGGACAATAACCGCTATCTGGCGGGCTGGTCCTCTTACCCCGACAGCAGCTATGTAGTCTATGAGGATCAGAAGGCCTTCACCAATGGCATCACCACCACCGACGGTGCCACCATCAACCTCTACGCGGTGTTCAAGGATCTGGAGACCTTCACCGTCACCTACAACGGTAATGGCGGTTCCGGCGCGCCGGTAGATAATACCGGTTATATTGCGGGGAACAAGGTCGATGTTAAATTTGATGTCATTCCCCAGCGCCCCGGCTATGAGTTCCTGGGCTGGTCCACCGACGTCAATGCGACAGCCCCCGTTTACACCCAGGGTGGGACCAATTCCTTCACCATGGAGGCGGAAAACGTGACCCTGTTCGCCGTGTGGCGGGCTTATGGTGCCTATACGGTCACCTATCAGACAAATACTACGGATCTGGTCAACGGTATGCCTGATAACCAAGTCAAGGCTGAAGGCGTGGAACTGAAGCTCAGCGAGACGATTCCCTCTCGGGCGGGCTATAACTTCCTAGGCTGGAGCACTGCCGCTGATGCTACGCAGGCTGAGTACGTTGCCGGTGCCAGCTACGACAAAAATGCGTCGCTGACGCTGTACGCCGTATGGCAGGCGGTTGGTCACACCCTCTCCACCTACGATAACGGCGTGGGCTCTATCAAGGTCACGCGGAACGGTACGGAACTGAGCAGCGGCGCTCCCCTGACCTATGGCGACGTATTGACCGTCACCGTCCGACCGCTGCCCGGCTACACCACCGATTCCATTATCCCACTCATCAACGGTAGTCAGGTGGCGATGACCGCCAATGCCGACAAGAGCGAGATGACCATAAGCTATACCGTCACCGGCGACACGACCATCACCTTGCTGTCCAACGGCGACAGCGGTGTGGTGTACAAGATCGTCTACAACTCCAATGGCAGCGGGCAGCCGGCTATTGAGCAGGACCAGTCCTCTGGTAATCCTTCGGCGCTGCTGGGCAAAGTATTCACCCGCCCCGGCTGGACACTGGTGGGTTGGAGTACCGCATCTGCCGGCTCTGCCGACTATGACTTGGGCTATCTTCCTATCGCTGCCCTGAGCAACATCCCTAACACTGTGGTGAATCTCTACGCCGTCTGGGAGCGTGAGAAGATCACAGTGACACTGTCCGATGCACAGCAGGCAGAGGGGAATCCCGGCATCCTGTATGTTACCGTAGGCGGTACCTATGAGGCTCTACCCACCTTGGTTAAGGAGGGCTACCGCTTCGACGGCTGGTACACCGAAGAGGTCGGCGGCGTCCGGAAAGATCGGTACACTGAGGTGACCGATACGGAAGACCACACCTTGTATGCCCATTGGACTCGGCTGAGCTTCGACCTGGAGGTGCGGGCGAACGAGGCTCTGGGAACGATTGCGGAAACCTCTGCAGCGGATATAGATGGAAAGTACTCTTATGGCTCCACAGTCAGCTTTACTGTGACACCTGCGACCGGAAAGACCGTGGAAGCGGTTGCCAACGGCAAGCCGCTGAATTATATCGCAATTGCGGACGGCAAGCAGAGCTATTCCTTCCAAATCAAAGAGGACACCGTCCTCTACCTGATTTCCGTGGAACAGAAGACCCCAGTCTACACCGTCAGCTATGACGCCAACGGCGGCGTGGGCGGCGTGGTCAACGAGACCTTCCGGCTGGAGGGGGTCAATGTGCTGTCCTACGGAAAAAGCATCAGTCGGCAGGGCTATATTCTGTTGGGCTGGAGTACTGACCGTACTGCCACAGTGGCTGAATATAATCTTGGACAGGTCCTAACCGCTGCACCCGCCGGCATCGGCAACGGCGACAACCTGAAATTGTACGCTGTGTGGCAGAGCAATATCTGCACGATAACCTTTGATCCGAAAAGCGGAACCATGCCTGAGGGCTATGATGGAAGCGTGACCTACACCCACGACGCGGCATACGGCCAGCTACCAGAGCCCACCCGGATAGGCTGGCGCTTTGACGGCTGGTATCTGGACGACGGCAAGCGGGTCTATGCCACCAGCACCGTCCCCGAGGTGGCAGAGATGACCCTGACCGCCCGGTGGACGGATGAGCGGGTGACTCTCTCCGTCAAAGACTGCAGCCTGGGCACCATCAGCGGCATAACCGATGCTGCAAAGTATATCTCTGGTACCCAGATCAGCTTCACCGTGGTCCCTGCCGCAGGTAAAACCATCAAAGTTATGGCAAACAGCACCCACCTAACTGAGGTGAACGGCGCTTATTCCTTTAACATCACCGAGAATACCACGGTGTATTTGGTGGAAATTGCGGATGAAAACACCCCGGATGTGCCTGCGGGTGACACCTACACAGTTTCCTACGTGACCGACGGAACTGTTGGGGATCAGAAACTGCCCCTAAACAGTCTGGGCGCACTCGCCTCCGGTACGGCACTGCAGAAGGAGCAGCATACCCTCATCGGCTGGAGCAAAACGGCTGGAGCCACAACACCTGACTTCAAGCTGAATGAAGTACTAAACGGTGCGCCTGCCGGCATCGCTGCCAACAATACTCTAACCCTGTATCCCGTCTGGCAAAAGAGTACCGTCAACGTGACACTGAATCCGGACGGTGGATCCCTGCTCACCAGAGCTGCGTCCAACTTGGAATGTAAGCCCGGCGGCTATTATCCCAATCTTCCTACACCCACCAGGGAGCATTACATCTTTGATGGTTGGTATTACAGCAGCAGTGGTACTGAAACTCAGGTAGACGGCAATACCAGACTTCAGAGCGACACAGACCACGTGCTGACTGCTAAATGGAGGGAGATAAAATACACCGTCACTACTATGGATAATAGTCTGGGCACCATCAGCGGCCTGAACGACCCTGCAGAATATATGGAGGGTAGCACCGTTAACTTTACGGTCACAGCGGTCACAGGTAGTGAACTGTCCGCCATCCGCGTACTGGCCAACGGTGCAGCGCTGACGCTGGACGGAAGCGGCAAAGGTTCCTTCCTCATTACCGAGGACACCCGTTTGGTGCTTACCGGCCTGCCTGCATCTGCAGGAATGTGGTACATCAGCTATAACGCCAACGGTGGCACCGGAAACTGCGGTCCGTACAATATGTACAGCGACGGCACCAACCGTCTTGATAGCGGTGCGGGTATGAGCAATGGTTCCAACCGATTGACGAGCTGGAACACCATGTCTGACGGAAGTGGAACAACCTACGCTCTGAACAGTACAATCAATGGTCGACCTGATGGCATCAGCGAAGGTGACACCCTGACCCTCTACGCCATGTGGAGTTCCAGAAGCACTGTCACGGTAACGCTGGATGCGCAGGGTGGTACACTGAACGCCGCAAGCAGCTGTGTCTACGACAGCGGCGATGCTTATGGTGCGTTGCCTGAACCTTTCATGCCCTCCGGTATCGGTAAGGATTACTATTTCGGCGGCTGGTATACCGATCCGAGCTACACGGAGTCTTCCCGTGTGTTTGAGACAACTGCCGTAAGATCCACCGACCACACCTTGTACGCCAGATGGATCTCACTGACGGACTATGTGATCACAGCTACCGGCTACCATGCGGTATATGACGGCAACAGTCATGCGCTGAGCGTCTCTGTCAACAAAAATGGACTGACCGCCCTGACCTACGAATGGTATAAAGACGGCAAGGCTATCCCTGGGGCCACATTCAAGGACTATTATGTTAAGAATGTGGCGGACAGCGGCACATATACCTGCGTGGTGAAGGGACGCGATGAGCAGGGCGTCAATCGCACCCTGACCAGCAGCGGGGCTACCGTGAAGATTACACAGAAAGTCATCACAGTAAAAGCAACTCAAACCATCACCTATGGTGACGCTGTGCCAACCCTGACTGTAATTTATAGTGGTTTGGCTGCAGGCGATACCGAATCCATACTCAATGGCAGGTACGGAGTAAGGGCACAGACAACATATACCCGGTATGGCGATGTGGGCGAATATCCCATTACCTTTATCGGTACCGATGGCCTCAATGCGGCAAACTACAGTTTCAGCATTGATACGGCGAATTCCAAACTGAAGGTCATGCAAAAGCCAGTCGCTCTGGCATGGACAGGTACCAGCTTTAACTATGACGGTACCGAGAAGACCACCACCGCCAACATCACAAATAAGGTGAATGGCGATGATGTAGCCGTTGCGATCTATCAGGACAACGCAAAGACCAATAAGGGCGCTTATGTAGCCAAGGCTATGACCCTGGGCGGTGCTAAGGCGAATAACTACACCCTGATCGGTGCAACTGGCGTGACTCACAACTGGGGTATTATTGACCCGCAAAATCCTGGCGGCGTTGTAATCCCTGACGACCCGAAACCCGTGACCGGTCTACGCATCTCCCCCACAAGCAAGACCCTGACCAAAGCGGGTGACTCCTTCCACGTTATTTCGACGGTGATAGGTACGAATCAAAATGTTAGCTATGTCAGTGACAATCCCGCTGTTGCTACGGTGGATGCTGATGGAACGGTGACCGCAGTAGCAAACGGCACCACGCGTATTGTTGTGACTACCGCAGAGGGCGGCTACAAGGCAGTCTGTGTAGTAACAGTCTACATTTCTGGCTCCGGCGGTAGCAATCCTGGTGGCGGTGGCTCCTCCGGCGGCGGTGGCGGTGGCTCCTCCGGCGGCGGTGGCGGTGGCTCCTCCGGCGGCGGTGGCGGTGGCTCCTCCAGCGGCGGTGGCGGTGGATCCGGCACGACAACGCCCGGCGGCACCAATGGCGGCAGCATTTCCGCAGGCGGTACCGGCAACACGGCTTACGTCGGCTGCAAGCGCGACAAGAACTGCCCGATCGCGCCCTTCGGTGATGCCTTTGCAAATGCGTGGTATCACAACGGTGTACACTACTGCATCGACAATGGACTGATGGGCGGCTACGGCAACGGAATGTTCGGCCCGAACGACAAGATCTCCCGCGCGCAGATCGTCACGATCCTGTGGCGCATCGCGGGTAGCCCCACGGTCAACTACTCCATGAACTTTACGGATATTCTGGAAGGTTCCTGGTATGGTGAGGCCGTTCGCTGGGCGACCAGCGTGGGCGTAGCCTCCGGCTACGGCGAGGGTAAGTTCGGCCCGGATGATTCCATCACCCGTGAGCAGTTCGCTGCAATGCTGTATCGCTTTGCCAAACTGCAGGGCAAGGATACCAGCATGGGCGATAACAACACCCTGAATGGTTTCACCGATGTCGGTGAGATCAGCGGTTATGCCAAGACAGCCATGCAGTGGGCCAACGGCCTTGAGATCATCAGCGGTACTGACAACAGCACCCTGATGCCGAAGGGCAATGCGACCCGCGCACAGGCGGCCTGCATGATCCAGCGCTATCTCGTCAACCTGGCTAAGTAAGCCAAGAACCAAAAAAGGAGTGAGGGCAGTTGCTCTCACTCCTTTTTTGGCCTATGCGGGCATCGGACATATTCTGTCCGGTGCTTTTTTGCGCTCAATAGAGAAATACAGAACAATTTTTCTGTTAAATTGGCATTTCGGTTTTTCAAATCGTATTAGTCAGTATCAGGTCAAAAGAGCATCCCCTTCCGATGAAACGCAACACGCGGAAAGGGGGTGAATGCTATGCAATGGACAGAGGAAGATATTCGCTGTATCGAGGGTAAATTTGATAGCTTCTGCAAAACCGTTTTGAGAAATTTTGCAAGAGACTGGTATCGAGCCAAGCAACGGCGTGAAAAAAACGAGGTCTTGTTTTCGGAATTGGCGGATAATCATTTGCTGGAGCCGATTCATATCGACCCAATCAGTCCAGCGGAAAAATATTTCTTCGATGATTTAGAACGGTCTATCGCCATTGAGAATGACGCGCTGGCACAAGCGTTACATAGCCTTTCCGGACGCAAACGGCAGATCATTCTTCTGGCGTACTTTCTGGATTGGACAGATCAGCAAATCGGAGAGCGGTTCCATGTTGTGCGGAGTACGGTACAAGCCGCCAGAACCAAAGCATTAAAGGAAATGAGGGATTTACTTGAAAAACAGGGAAAAGCATAGGCGCGCCATGATACGCCGTATCTCTGTGGATACCATTTTGAACGCGAAGAAAGGCGATGAGAGTGCGATTCAAACCATTTTGAATTACTACAAGGGATATATGCTGGAGCTGTGCAAGTTCGAACTGTACGATGCCAGCGGGAAAATCTATGTCTGCTATGATGAGGACTTGTATCAGGAACTCCAGTTCAAGCTGATAAAAGAAATTCAGAACCGGTTTGAATTGAGCTAAGCAGATTTGCCTGTCCTTCACAGGGGATAACTGCGCGTTGTCCCTTGTGAAAGGCTGGCAAGCGTTTACCCGCCTTACTGTACTTTGAAAACAAAATGAGCGTCCGTATCAGATACAGCGCAGGGGAAGCAGGCCATGACCTCCGGAGAGGAGGTTTCAGGAGCGAGCGTGCCAATGCGTAGAAAACGGTGTCCTGTCACAACAGGCAGTCCATCAGGAACAGGATACGGGTGATACGCCAATAGGACAAAACAGTGGAGCCGCTTTACAAAGGCAGCGGCTCCACATAACATTGGATATAGGAGTGATCAATATGTCATTATCAGAACAGCGACAGAAAGCCAATGAAACCGCAATGGAAATTCTGGCTTGCCGCGATATTTTATATACCGTCCCGGAAGCAGCAAAACTGTTGCGCGTCAATAAAAATCTGGTCTATGACCTGATCCGCTGCGGGTATCTCCGTTCTATCAAGCTGGGCAGCCGCAAAGTAAGCCGCAAGGCACTGCTGGATTTTGTCGAGCAGTTTGAAGGGCAGACGGTGGAACTGCCGGGTGTGCGGTCGGAGTAGTGCTATCCGTATAAATTAAAATCTAATGTCGCCCAAACTGTCACGCAAGGTATAAAAACTTGAAAATTATATTGGGTACGATGGATTTCGACTTGTTCCCATTTATAACACCTGCTATAATAATAGCAGCTGATGTGATAAAGGGGGCAGAGCAGTGGAATACTCGGATTTGATTTTATGCATTCGCAAACAATGTGCCTTGAGCCAAGAAGAACTGGCAAAGGAATTAGGCGTTAGCTTTGCCTCGGTCAACCGCTGGGAGCGCAAACGAACCAGACCATCGCAAATGGCAATTCGCTCTATTGAAGAGTTTTGCAAAACACATCAAATCAACTATACAATGAATGGAGGTGTCACCCATGCAGATTAACAGCATCGAAATCAAAAATTTCCGTTGCTTCGAGCGCTTTGAAGCAACGTTCCACCATGAACTGACTGTGATCGTTGGCAATAATGGAAGTGGTAAATCTACGCTTTTGGATGCTGCCTCCATTGCTGTCGGCACATTTTTGGCAGGATTTGATGGAATGAGCGGCCCTGGTATTTCTAAGGATGACGCACTGAATAAGTGTTACGATATGGGCAGTGTGGTTGAACTGCAACCCCAATTCCCTGTTTCTATCAGTGCTTCTGGAGTTATTGGCGGAACGCCTATTGCATGGAAGCGTGAGCAGAGAAGCGCAGAAGGCAAGACCACGGTGGTCGATGCAAAGGAAATTACCGCGATTTCGGCGGCACTGCAAGATCAAGTACGGAATGGAGAGAAACCGGTACTGCCCCTGATTTCCTACTATGGAACAGGACGCTTGTGGGCTCAAAAGCGGGAAAAGAAATCTTCGGAATTGATGAAGTTTAACCGTCAGATGGGTTATGTGGATTGCTTGGATGCAGCATCTAACGAAAAGATGATGCGAAAGTGGTTTGAGAAAATGACCTTGCAGAGTGCCACCAATGGCACACAGGCTCCCGAACTGTCCGCAGTCAAGTCTGCGATCATTCAGTGCTTCCAGGGTATCACAGGATTTAACGATGTAGATGTCCAATTCAACTTGGATACACACGAACTCGATATCCTGTACCGGGATGGTAATTCGGATCGAGAACGCTATCCGATGAAAGAATTGAGTGATGGCTACAAAAACACCCTCAGTATGGTGGCTGACATTGCTTATCGTATGGCCGTCTTGAACCCGTGGCTGCTCGATGATGTTCTCAAGGAAACGACCGGCATTGTTTTGATCGATGAGATCGATTTGCATCTGCATCCCCAGTGGCAGCAGCGGATTATCGGCGATTTGCGGACAATTTTCCCGAAAGTCCAGTTTATCGTATCTACCCATGCGCCGCTGGTCATTAACTCTGTGAAGAAAGAAAATCTGCTCATTCTGACGGATCAGCAAGCGGTCGAACCGCAGAACGAGGTGTTTGGTAGGGATGCAAACGCAATCCTGAGCAGCGTCATGGGAGCCAGTGAGCGTCCATCTGAGATCAAGCAAATGTTCCGATCGGTGTACGATGCCATTGACGAACAGCGCTATGACGATGCCGCTTCGACCTTGCAGCAGATTGAAGATAAAATCGGTTCTGCCGATCCTGAACTGACCAGCGCACAAGTGAGCTTGGAACTGGAACGGATGTAGGTGGATCGCAATGCTGTATATAGAGAAAAAGCAAGAACCAAATGAACTGATCCAAGAGAAACGGAAAGGACTGACGGACTATAGCAATTTGTCCGGAAAACCCAAAGAAGCGGTTCAAGTATCTTTGCTGGAGGAACAAGGGTGCCTGTGTGCCTATTGTATGCGGCGCATCTCGCTGGAGAATGTGCAAATTGAACACTATCTGCCGCAGCATCCCCAAAGTGAGAATTACGACCCTGCCTTGACGATTGATTACCGCAATATGCTCGCTGTATGTTCCGGCAATAAAAAGCAGGCGGGAAAGTTTGAAAATCTGACTTGTGACCAGCATCGAGGAAACGAGCCGTTGACCGTTGACCCGCGAGACCCAGTGTCCATTGAGAAAATCAAGTATAAAACAGACGGAACTATTTGTTCTGATGATGCAGAGATTGAACAGGATTTGAACATCACACTCAATCTGAATTGTCCGGCATCTTATCTGAAGGAGAACCGTAAGGCGGCGTTGGATGCAGTCAAGCAAGCGTTACATGACAAATTTCCGGGAAAGAAAGTGCCGAAGCAGCAGTTGGAACGAATGCTGAAGCAATTTCAGGTCAAGACGAATGGACGATATGCTGAGTTTTCCGGAGTGATTATCTGGTATCTGAAACGACAGATTGCCAGAGTATGAAGAAAGCGAAAGGGCCCTGACTAAAATTAGGTCTGTAATTTTTTGCGAAATACTCATGCACCCCCTATACTTTACGGTAGGAGGTGCATACAATGGATGCAAAAACAAGACAGGCAATTCAAGACATTCTGGCCGCCAACTGCGAGTTGCTGACGATCCCAGAAACGGCGGCTCGACTGCGCGTCAACAAAAATACTGTGTACGACCTTATCAAAAAAGGCTACTTGAAGTCAATCAAGCTGGGATGCCGCAAGGTATCTGTTCGGGCGCTGGCAGAGTTCATTGAACGCTGTGAGTCAGGTGAGATTGAATTGTGACCATTGTGGGCCAGTATTCAGACGCTGAGATATGGATATGAACTCTGGATTACTCAATTTGCAGACTAGGTAAAACCCGTGGGCAAAGTGTGGGACGACTAAAAATCTAAGTTCTGTATAGACACGCCTGATAGTGTCTGCGATACACAGTCGGAAAACTGTCACCAGACGAGCTTCGGCACGGACATCTCCCAGAGGCCTGAGATCGCGGCTCTGCGCATCGAGGAGGGACATTGGGAAGGTGACACTGTCGTGGGCAAGAGGGCCGGTAAAGAGGCTGTTGTCCTCTCCCTGTTGGAGAAGAAAACGGAGAACTATATTGCCATCCAGATTCCCGGCAAGGATGCAGACTCCGTTCTGAACGCCATGCAATCGCTCAGGGAGGAATTCGGAGACAAGTTCTCACAGGTCTTCAAGACCATTACCGTGGACAACGGCTCGGAGTTCTCTACGTTCAGTCTGGTCGAGAACTGGGGCAGTGCAGTCTACTTTGCACATCCCTATACTTCGTGGGAACGTCCCCAAAACGAGCGTCACAATGGGCTGTTCCGAGCCTTCGTGCCCAAGGGTGCCTCCATTGAATCCTTCTCTCCAGAGTACATCTTGTCTGCTGCTGATGAGCTGAACGGACGCCCTCGCAAGAAGCTGGGCTACCGCACCCCGGAGGAACTGTTTGACGAGTTCCTCGACTCTGTTTACGCAGCCGAAGGCTGCGGCAGCATCGCCCAGGACGGAAGCCAGCGGCTTCCATCCTGACCGACGCTCTGATTAACTAATTTCTACCGTGCAGGTGTCCAACTTGAACTTGCAATTTGCGGAAAAATATTCTAGATTGCACTGCAAGAAACCTTTACAAAATTGTGCAGATCAGATAATTGTATAAAGAAAGAGCCTGCTTCCCATTCGTAGGAAGCAGGCTCTCTGCTCTTGTGTTTTTGCGTCCAGCTTTCAATTGAATTAATTTCTTGCTTTCGCTTTGACGAACCTTACCGAGCTAATGTCCTCCAGATAAAGGTTACAATCTGAGCGCGGGTGCAGTCTGCGTCTGGACTAAAGGTAGCAGAACTGGTGCCGTTGGTGACGCTCTCCTTGACAGCCCACAGTACCGCGTCGGCGTAGTAAGCGTCAGCGGAAACGTCCGTGAAGGGGTTCACACTGCCCGCCGCAGGGGATTTCTCAGAACGCCACAGGAAGGTCATGATATGTGCGCGGGAGCACTTCAGATCCGGGCTGAAGGTGGTACTGCTCGTTCCCGCTGTGATACCGTTCTCCATGGCCCACAGCACAGCGTTGTAATAGTAACTGTCAGCGGCCACATCAGTAAAGGGCATTGCCGTCGCGCTCGGCGCGGGACTTCCGGCCGCTCTCCACAGGAACGTAACGGCCTGCGCGCGGGTGCAGACACCGTCAGGAGAGAAGCGAGTGGCATCGGTGCCGCCGGTAATGCCCCGTTCCGCTGCCCACAGCACTGCGTCATAATAATACGCGGACGCGGGGACATCCACAAAGTAATTGAGCATGGTGTTATCTTCCATGAAGGTCGCCTTGACCTCCACCTTGCTTGCGGGCATTGTGAAGCTGTACTTGCCACTGCCCAAATTCTTCAGGTCGAGCTTCTTCCCGCTCGCATCCGTCACGGTCAGGGTTTCCAGCACATAGCCCTTGTCCGGTGTGACCGTGACGGTCACCGTGGTTCCCTTACTTGCGCTCTTGGGACTGACGGAAACGGTACCGTTCTTCGCGCTGGGCGTGGAAATGGTGCTGCTGTTGCCGGAAGAAGAGCCGCCGCTGCTGGAGGACGAGCCGCCGCCGGAAGAAGAGCCGCCACTGCCGCTGCCGCCGCCGGACTGCGTGTTGTAGCCGATGGCGTAGGTGGAGAACTTCTGGGTATACACATAGATCAGGTGATTTACTGTGTCCAGATAGTAGGTGCCATCTCCCGCACCACTTACCGGTCGGGTGCTGAGCTGTGTAAAGGCCGCAGCGCTGCCGTTATGGTTACGATAGACCGTAATGTTGCTCTTGCCGGTCATGTCGTAGGGGATGACGATCTCCATCATGTTCGCGGTCGTGGTGATCGCGCTGTCGGTGCCGTCAACAGTCTTTGTAACCTTGATATCAAGGTATTCCAGCGTCTTGCCGGACGCCACGGCTTCGATCTTGGTTTTGTCCGAAGTATTGACCGCTGCGCTGCTCTTGCTTTCGACGGTCATTTCCACCTTGACAGAGGTCGCGCCGGGGTTGTCAGCCTTCACTGCCGCCGATTCCTCGGCCAGACCGCCTGCAACCACATCGGGCGTGTCGGCGCCGTTGACCGTCAGCTTGGAGTTCACCTTGCTTTGCGGCAAAGTAACATTTTTGCCTGTTTCGTCGTGATTTGTAACAATGACCAGAGTTGTTTGCGTTGTATCCTCTTTCTCGGCGACGATGTTATAAACGCCCGGGGCAATGCCGGTGAAGCTGTATGCGCCGTCAGAGGCGGAGGTGGCATCGGCGACCTGCGTGTCACCCTTCATGAGCTTTACGGAAACGCCGGAAGCGGGGGTTGTGCCGTTGGATTCATAAACCGTGCCGGAAATGCCGTAGATTTTGGTCGTTTCCGCCCACTTTGCATAGAGGGTGATATTGCCGGTCACGGTGTCCGCATCAAAGTTCCATCTGTTGGTAAATGCGGCGTCCTTGTACCAGCCGTGGAAGGTGTAACCAGCCTTTGTGGGCGCTGTGGGCGCGATCAGCTTGCTGTTTTCGGAGACGGTGACAGGCGCAACCGCGCTGCCGCCGTTTGTGTTGTAGGTCACGGTATATTTTACGGCAACACCGATGACGACGTTTGCCGAAAAATGACCCTCGCTGTCGGCAATGCCCGTCATTCTATCCGTCATTATGATGCCGCCGGTGGGCACTGTTATGTCCAAAGAAGAATCAATCGTTATTCCCTTTGCAAGGACAGCCATGCCGCCTCGTTCGGTGGTGGCAGTCGCGGTGATGGGCGCGTTGATCGCAATGTTGCCCATCGCATAGAATCCAGCGTTTGTGCCGCTGACGCTCAAACTGCCGGAGCCGGTTACGGTTAAGGCTCCCATTCCAAGAACCGCCGAACTGCCCATTTCGATCGTCGAGCTGTTGGACAGTATGTTCTGCGTGTCTGCTGCCGTGGTGATGATCGCGCCGTCAGGCAGACAAACAGCAGCCAGATCATCTTGGCTCTCCTGCGCACGGTCGGGAATATCCATCGTTGTGCCGCTGAGCGTCAGAGTCTTGGTCTCGGGGTTCCAGCTCCAGCCCTCGTCGGCATTGGTGTAAACGCCGTCTGTCAGCGTCGCGCCGAAGGTGTTCTCCTTACTGATCTTCGTCAGGTCGAGGCTGGTGGTGCGGACGGTCTTGCCGTTTTTCGTCCACTTGGCGGTATAGGTCGTGCCGGCGACCGCAGCGTCAGCGCTCGTCAGTTCGGTCTCGCCGTTGAACCAGCCGGCGAAGGTGTAGCCCTTGTCGTTGGTTGCACCCTTCGTATAGGTGTCAAACGCGCAGTTCGCGTTGCCGAGACCATCGGTGAAGGTGGGAGCTGCTACGCCGATGACGACGTTGGTCGCGAACTTCCCATTTCTGTCGGCAATATAATGAAATCCGCCGTTCTCACGAATCTGACCACCGGAAGGCTCCGTGATGCTCAAAGCAGAATTAATTGTGATGCTGCCTCCAGCGACAGCCGTACCGTTTTGCTTATTGGTGGCGATCATGGTGATCGGCGCGTTGATCGTGATTTCGCCCGCAGATAGTCCGTAATCACATCCGCTAAGACTTAAACTGCCGGAGCCTGTAATCGTAACTGCTCCCTCACCCCAAAGCGCCTCAATCGAACCCGTCGAGACGTTGGACAGCGTATTCTGTGTGTTCGCTGCTGTGGTAAGTGTCGCGCCGTCAGGCAAGCTCACAGCAGAGTCCGCAACTCCGGGTACATCAATGGTGCAGTTTTCGAGGAGCAGCGTGCCGCCGTTGTCACCAGGCATCCATGTCCAGCCCTCGGCTGTGTTTACATAAACGCCATTGTCATATTTTGCCCCAAGGGTGTTGCTCTCACTGATCTTCGTCAGGTCGAGGCCAGTGGTGCGGACGGTCTTGCCGTTCTTCGTCCACTTGGCGGTGTAAGTCGTTCCGGCGACCGCAGCGTCCGTGTTTTCCAGTTCGGTCTCGCCGTCGAACCAACCGGCGAAGGTGTAGCCCTTGTCGTTGGTGGTCGTGCCCTTTTCATAGGAAGTAGCGTTCTCGATGGTTTTGCCGAAGCCATCGGTGAAGGTGGGCGCGGCAGCACCAATGACAACATTCATAGCGGCGTTTGTTCCACCTTTTTCGAGGATGCACATCTCTTCTTTTCCAATGTAACCGCCTTCCGGCTGTTTGATGGTCAAAGGAGAATCAATCGTGATTTCATGAAGATCTTCAGATGTGATCTTAATAGCGGCTTCGGCGTCACTACCAGTAGCGGATGCAGAGAGGGGAGCATTAATGTGAATATCGCCGTTTTCTGCTTCAATGCCTCTTGCTTCACCAACAACAGTCAGTTTTCCTTTGCCACTGATCGTAAGATTGCCCTCAACGTAAATCGCAGTGCTAACTTTCTTCTCCGAATGAGAGTACACGAAGTTTTCGGTACCCTCCGCTGTTATTATGTTCACGTTGCCGGACGCTCCGATTGCAGCCTCTGCATTTTTGTCTAACTGAGCATCGATCGTCACACCATTCAGCGTCAACGTCTTGCTGGCAGCATCCCAGCTCCAGCCTTCCTCGGCGTTGCTTTGGTTGGTGTTTATAGTACTCAGATCCAGCACCGTGGTGCGCACCGTCTTGCCGTTCTTCGTCCACTTAGCGGTGTAGGTCTTGCCAGTCTCGGCGTTACCGGCGCTGGTCAGTTCATTCCCATCGTCACCGAACCAACCGGCGAAGGTGTAGCCCTTCTCATTTTTCGCGTCCTTGGTATAGGTGTCAAATGTGCAGTCGGTTTTGCCAAGGCCGTCGGTGAAGGTAGCAGCTTCGGGTTTAGACGGAAGTTCAACAAAGGAAACGATCACAGGAACCTTTGGATCTTTAAAAGAAATAGTCTTTGTCTTTCCGCTGGTAAAACTTCCCTCTGCACCGCTGACAAATGCATCCTTCGCTACTATGTTCTTCGCAGCGCCAAGTGCTTTTGTTGCTGTCGTTCCCTGAACATTTTTGATGGTGATCCTGTTATCTTTTGCGGTATTTGCCGTTATGGTAAGGGCCTTGCCCATAGCGGCAAAAATTCCGGTGGCACTTCCGTTACTGCACTTCACGCCATCCACAACAATGCTGCATTGATCAAGGGTAATATCTTTCATAGAATAGATGCCGTAACACGAAGCTCCGCTTGCGTCCGATGTGCTTGTCGCAGACACCGTCAGGATGCCGGAACCGGTGATTTCTGGCGTATTGATTGCTGCCACTGTCTTGTTACTGGACACAGTGGAAACACGATTCTCCGTGCCGTCAGCCAAAATGACCTTCCCGGGCGCCATGATGGCCCATGAGTCGTTGGTATCTTTGATATCGAAGTTTACGCCGGAGAGAGTAAGCTCAGAAATCTGATTTCCCCGATTAAGACGATAACTCCAGCCCTCGGATTCACAACTATAAATCGAATCCCCGTTAGTATCCGTTGTTGAAATAATCGCATTACCGTTTGTATCAGTTATAGTACCTGTTGTTACATCCAGCGGTATGGTGCGCTTTGTTACGCCCGCTGCGCCTGCCCCGTCTGCCGCACTTGCCGTGACCGTTGTCCCGGCGAACAGGCTCATTACCATGCACAGCGTCAGAAGCATGGATAAAATTCGTTTGCATTTCATCAGCAAATTACCTCCTCAAATCATGATTTTTCTGATGGTTCCGTGTTACATCTTCTTTTCAAAAAAACATCCTTTCTTTTTCAAAATGAGCTGTCCCATTGTTCCGCATCCTCCATCGTTTTTTTCAGCGCATCGGCAGTGACCGGCGTGATGAGATAGCCGTCCACTTCCAACTGCTCAGCT
>NZ_JBQKJR010000057.1:0-19274 GCF_052117165.1 Agathobaculum sp. LCP25S3_E8 | reverse complement strand
CCCGGCTGGCGAAGCTTTTTCTCCAGTCTGTTTTGTTATGCCCTTTTTCAGTCGCGCAAATTTTGCGGGACTTTTTTCATTTCAGCTATTGACTTTTGTTTGCAGGACTCCTGTAAAATACTGCGGCGGGTGGTTATCACCCGCCGCAGCTCCAAGCATCGGACAGGTTGCTTCTGTTTGAATCCGGTATGCCAAGCCGCCAATCGTCACAGCCACACATGACGGCTTCGATCACACTAATCCTTTCTCACAAACAAAATGCCCAATGTATTTGGCCCGCAATGGGAGGTGATCGTTGCTCCGGCGGTAGTTTCTAATATTTCCTCAAAATCCGGTGCAATTTCCAGTATCTTATCACGCACCGATTGGACAGCTTCCGGGCTGCATTTGGTGTGCGTAATAAAAATGCGGTGCTTATCAATGTCGGTGCGATTCTGGAGACGATCCTCCACATATTGCAGCATGACTTTTTCAATTCTGCCACGGTACTTTTTACCGGGCGTCATTTTTCCGTCCCGGACCTCGATGCACGGTTTCAGTCGAAGCAGATTTCCACCAAAAGCACCCAAGGCTGAGCAACGGCCGCCTTTGTAGAGATAGTCGAGGCTGTCTATGACAAAACTGGCTTCCACCCGTTTCGCCATTGCGGAACAGGTTTCCCATATCTCCTGCGCATAGTAGCCGTTTGCTGCCATTTCCGCTGCATGGAGGACTAACAGCCCTTGTCCGGTCGAAAGATTTCTGGAATCAACAACAAATACATTTCCGACTTCCTTGGCAGCAAGGCAGGCATTTTGATACGTGCTGGAAAAGTCACTACTGATGCAGAAATGGACAACACAGCAGCCCTGCTTCGTCCAGCGGTGAAATTCCTCTGCATAATCCGCGACATTTACGGCGCTGGTCTGTGGGAGCTTTCCCTCTGCATGAACGTATTCATAAATATCGTCCGGTGTGATTTCTGTTCCGTCTGCGCCGACCCTTTCGCCGCAGCAGACTGATAAGGGGGTGATGGAAACATCATATTGCCGCAGCAGTTCCGGCGAAAGATCGCAGGTGCTGTCTGATATGATCTTCACAGTCACGAATACGCCACCTCCGTCCGATTCACAGCTTGATCGTAAGGTCTGTCTGCTCCCACGGCATCAGGCAGGCGTTGCTGCCAAAATGTCCATAGCAGGACACATTGGAGAAAATCGGCCGTGTCAGGCCGAATCTTTGAATGATAGCGGCGGGACGCATATCCACACTATTTCGTATTGCCCGATTCAGAGTGTTTTTGTCTACCTTTTCCGTTCCGAATGTCTCAATGCGTACCGACATCGGCTCCGCCAGACCAATGGCATAGCTGAGCTGAACTTCACATTGGTCGGCCAAATCCTGTGCCACGATATTCTTGGCGATGTAGCGCGCCATATATGCACCGCTGCGATCCACCTTGGTGGCATCCTTTCCGGAAAAGGCACCGCCGCCGTGTCGGGCATATCCGCCGTAGGTATCGACGATCAGCTTGCGTCCGGTCAGACCGGAATCTGCCGCCGGGCCGCCGTACACAAAACGTCCGGTGGGATTGACATAGAACTGAGTGTTCTCGTCCAGCAGCTCAGCGGGCAGCACGGCTTCCATCACATGACGGCGCACCTCGGCGCGTACCGCCTCCGTGGATACCTCCTCCTGATGCTGGGCAGATACCAGCACAGATGCAATGCGGATGGGGCGGTCTCCGTCATACTCCACCGTCACCTGCGATTTGCCATCCGGCAGCAGGAACGGCAATTCGCCGGTTCGGCGTACCGTTTCCAGCTGCTTGGACAGCTCATGCGCCAGCTCAATGGGCAGCGGCATCAGGGTCTTTGTCTGCTTGCAGGCATAGCCAAACATCATGCCCTGGTCACCTGCACCGGCATCCAGTTGCTCCGCCTCCCGGCTGCGGGTGATGCCCCGTGCAATGTCGGGAGATTGGTGATGCAGATCTACTGTAATGGCGCAGGTATCTGCATCAAAGCCGCGTCCCGGCTTCGTATAGCCGATCTCGGCAATGACCTGCTGCGCTACAGCCCGGTAATTGACTTTGGCTTCGCTGGTAATCTCACCGAAAATGTGCATCTGGTTTTCGGCACAGGTCACCTCGCAGGCAACACGGGAATCGGGATCCTGCGCCAGCAGCTCGTCCAAAATCTTGTCCGCCACCTGATCGCAGACCTTGTCCGGATGGCCGCAGGTCACGGATTCCGATGTGAACAGCATTTTATCCACAGTATCGCCTCCTGTTAAGACTTCTTTGCCATCTTGCCGGTAAGCTGCGTACCTCTCTTATTGGGGAGGGAATTCCAAAGCTCATCAGCAACTGGAGCCCACTTCTCAGCAGCGGGTACACAGCGGTTGCAGTAGTCGCAAGCGCGTTCCGGGCTTTGCAGATCGGTGGAATGCGCGCCGGATTCGTCCACCATCTGTGTCAGCCGACCGGGGTTATCCAGCACAGGACAGGGGCGCAGCATATTTTCATTGAACGGCTGATTGCGGCGATAAGCCATAAACAGCGGGGACTGGTAGCACTCCAGCAGCGTCTTTTCCTTGATGTTGGAATCAGAATAATGAATGAATGCACAGGGTTCCATATCGCCGTTGGCGTTGATATGACAGTAGCCGCGTCCGCCGGCAATGCAGCCGCCCACAGCGTCGCCATCGTTCCAGAAGTCCATGGTGAACAGGGGCTTGGTCTTGCGGAACTTGTGGATCTGGTCGTACATGAACTTGCGCTGCTCCGCCGTGGCGATCAGCTCCGGCACAGCCGCCGCACCAATCGGCATATAGGTGAACAGCCACGCAAACTTTGCACCCATATCGATCATGGAATCAAAGTATTCCTCGCTGCCGATGACCTCTACATTCTTGCTGGTGTAGCAGCAG
Source organism: Agathobaculum sp. LCP25S3_E8 (assembly GCF_052117165.1). Taxonomy (NCBI): domain Bacteria; kingdom Bacillati; phylum Bacillota; class Clostridia; order Eubacteriales; family Butyricicoccaceae; genus Agathobaculum; species Agathobaculum sp. LCP25S3_E8. The sequence goes on along the minus strand of NZ_JBQKJR010000057.1, from coordinate 16,364 downwards.
GAAATGCCGAACAGCAGCTTGCGGGCTTTCAGTCGCTTCATGGCCTCGATGACCTTCTGGTAAGTGCCATTACCGCGGCGGAAGTCGGTTGCCTCCTCAAAGCCTTCAATACTGATGGCCGGGACGAAATTCTTGACCCGCAGCATCTCGTCGGCAAAGGCATCGTCGATCAGCGTACCGTTGGTGAATGCAAGGAACGCACAGTCGCTGTGCTTCTCGCAAAGGCGGATCAGATCAGCCTTGCGTACCAGCGGTTCACCGCCGGAGTAGATGTAAACATAGGTTCCCAGCTCCTTGCCCTGCCGGATCACATCATCCAGCTGCTCAAAAGTCAGGTTCAGCTTATTGCCGTATTCCGCTGCCCAGCAGCCGGTGCAGTGGAGGTTGCAGGCAGAGGTGGGGTCCATCAGGATCGCCCAGGGAATGTTGCACTGATACTTGTCTTGCAGCTTCATGGAAGCGGGCGTGCCAATCAGCGTGCCGTTGATTGCAACGGTTTCTACCAGCTTTTTCCGCTGCTCGTCATCGATGTCGGTCCACAGGCTCTTTACCAGCTTCGACCAGTTGTTGTTCGGGTCTGCCAGTGCAGCACGAATTCCTTCGACCTGTGAGGTGATGGCCTGACCACTCTTGTCGTACTTCTCCAGCATATCCAGCAGCTTAGGGATATTGGTATCCGGATCCTTATCCAGATAACCGTAAACTTGCTTCATGGCAAAGCCTTTTAACACTTCCGAGGCATTCATAATAACAGTTCCTTTCTGTTTTGTATTGCTTTAGGATATTCTTATCTTAACGAAATCTCCACGCGAAAACTATGGCGGGAAAAGTCGATTCTTCCGAATTTCAGGGGAACCGCATCAATACGCAAATTTGCGCATTTTTGAATTTGTGCGCAAAAAAAGGCTGCCCCGTACAGGGCAGCCTTTGGAAGTATGTATCTCTTTTCTCACTCAATAGTCTGGACAGCTCCGGCCACAAAGGTATCAAAAAGGCCCCCCAGCCGGTCTACGCTCTCATCAATATCATTCTCCATATGGTTCCAGAAAAACTGCATGACAAAGCCGATATAAGCATAACGGCAAAAAGATGCGATATTGCGAAGATGATTATCTGAAATCGGGCGTCCCTCTGCCACTTGCTGTACCACCTTCAGGAAAACATCATCGGTCAAAGAAAAGATATATCGCTCCAAATGGTCGCGGGAAAGGCCATTAAACACATGATAAACTGTTTTCGGATGGGCTTTGCATTGATGCAGCACAGCTTTGGTGGTGCTTTTCCATTCAATAGGGGCATTGCTGGGGATAAATGATTCTGCCCTTTCCCAAAACCACGCACCCAACAAAGCATAGATGTCCTGATAATGATAGTAGAACGTATTAGGGCTGATACCTGCTCGTTTCACCAGCGCTGCTACGGTAATCTTGTTAAACGGAAGCTCCTCCTGCATTTCTTGAAATGTGGACATGATGAGCTTTTTTGTATATAAGGCCATATACAGCCCTCCTAAGTATGGGGGATTCTAATTCGTCTATATGCTGTATTTTACAAGATTTGAGGAGAAAACGCAAGCTTCTCCAGAATGGAAATGCAGCTTCTTCATTTATCCCGGCACATATAGGTGAAGCTTATCTGCAATTGTCTATTAGCATCAATACTTCTATAAAGGTGCGCTTTTTCCGGATTTAAACGAGAACGTTGTACTCCTTGGAAGAAAAACACCTTGACAAATCTCGTCTCAGAAACGGATACTCGAAGCCTATGCAAAGCAGAATGGCTTTACCAACCTGCGCTGGTACACTGATGACGGTTATTCTGGGGCAAATTTCCAAAGACCCGGTTTTCAGGCTATGCTTGCGGACATTGAAGCCGGGAAAGTGGGAACAGTCATCGTCAAGGATATGTCGAGGTTGGGGCGTAATTACCTGCAAGTGGGATTTTACACAGAAATGCTTTTTCCGCAGAAAGGCGTCCGCTTTATCGCTGTCAATGACAATGTAGACAGCGAAAATGGCGGCATGGACAACGATTTTACCCCGCTGCGCAACTTATTTAACGAATGGCTGGTAAGAGATACCAGCAAGAAAATCCGGGCAGTAAAGAGGTCGAAAGGAATGAGTGGGAAACCTGTTACCAGCAAAGCCGTCTATGGCTATCTCATGGACGAAAATGAAAACTTCATCATAGACGAGGAAGCCGCCCCGGTGGTACGGCAGATTTATCAGCTCTGCCTTGCCGGGAACGGTCCGACCAAGATTGCCCGTATGCTGACCGAGCAGCAAATCCCCACGCCGGGGACGCTGGAATACCAGCGGACAGGCAGCACCCGCCGCTACCACCCCGGCTATGAGTGCAAATGGGCGACCAATACCGTTGTGCATATCCTTGAGAACAGGGAATATATGGGCTGTCTGGTAAACTTCAAGACGGAAAAGGTGTCCTACAAGGTCAAGCACAGCGTGGAAAATCCCATTGAGAAGCAGGCGATTTTCCCGAACCACCACGAACCTATCATTGACAGGGAAACATGGGAACGGGTGCAGGAACTCCGCAAGCAGCGCAAACGTCCCAACCGCTATGATGAAGTGGGGCTGTTCTCCGGGATTTTGTTCTGCGCCGACTGTGGGCGGGTGATGTACCAGCAGCGATACCAGACGGACAAGCGGAAACAGGACTGCTACATCTGCGGCAGCTACAAGAAGCGCACCGCCGATTGTACGGCGCACTTTATCCGCACCGACCTGTTGACGGCGGGTGTCCTCTCCAATCTCCGGCAGGTGACAGAATACGCCGCCAAACATGAAAGCCGCTTTGTGAAGCTGCTTATCCAGCAGAACGAGATTGGCGGCAAGCGAAAGACCGCCGCAGCCACCAAACAGCTTGAACAGACGCAGGAGCGCATTTCTGAAATCAGCCGTATCATCAAACGGCTGTATGAGGACAATGTGACGGGGAAAATCAGCGATGGGCGTTTCATGGAACTGTCACAGGACTATGAAGCCGAGCAAGCGGAACTGAAAGAGAAAGCCGCCGCCCTGCAAGCCGAACTGGACAAGTCGCAGGCGGCAACGGTCAACGCCGAGAAATTTATGGGGATTGTCCGCAAGCACCTTGCCTTTGAGGAACTGACCCCCACCCTCTTGCGGGAAATGATTGAGAAAATCGTTGTGCATGAGTGCAGCTATGACGAGAACGGCACCCGCAGGCAGGACATTGAGATTTATTACAGCTTTGTAGGCAGGATTGACCTGCCCGAAGCCTAACGCCCGACCTATCCGGCACAGTGCGCAGGTGCCGGATAGCAACGGCAAAATTTTTTACACTTCTATTACTTCTTTATCACACATCAGCAAAATCACAGGGCATGAAGCAGTTTATGGCTAATTAAAGGGAACAAAAAGAAAGGAAAAGCACAATCCAGACGGTATCAGCGGCAGGCTACAAGAATAAATTGTGATTTCACAAGATTGGTGTTATAATAAGAGAAAAGTTCCTGCCGGGGCAGCCGCCCCGGTGGTATGGATAGAAAGGCAGGAAAACAATATGCACATCAGCTATAAACCACTCTGGCACACACTGTTAGAGCGTGATATGAGAAAAGAAGATTTACGCAAGGTCACGATCCGCAATGACCGGCTGCAAAAATACTTCCCCGCCAGCTACACCCCGAAGCAGATGGAAGATGTCATCATCAAGCTGCTGGAGGGCTGGCACCGCAAGCGGCAGCAGGAGCAGAGCCGATGAAAAGAAAGCTGCCATTCAGAAATGACCTGCCGGAAACCTGTTTTTCCGTTCTGCCGTCCAGCGGTCAGCTTATTATCATCCGGCATGGTGAGCGCGGCTATTATCCATCTGAGTGGGACACCGGCAGCCGGGAGGAAAACCGCGAGATCGCCAGCAGCCATAATGTGCGGCGCGGCATCACGGACATTCAGGAGGCCGCCATGCTGGCAGGCTCCATGTTCGGCTGGAACACGCCGGGTGCAAACCCGCAATGGTATTTGGACAACGCAAGATATGTGAATTCCAACATCGTCCAAGGCCATATCAAAGACCCAATCATGAGCGTGTACTATCCCGTCAGCAGTTTCTTACTGTGCTATGAGATCATGGGCAAACAGCACTTTTATCTGCCCGTGGACAAACTGCCGCAAGAGCTGATGGGCCAAAGGTCGCAGTTCATCATGCTGCCGGATATGGTATGTGGAGTACCGGTCATGCCGGTGACAGCGACTTTTGCACAAAACGGGAGCTGCACCGTCCAGTTGGAGTGCGGCTGCTATGTAGTGGGCGAAGCAGTCAATCAGGAATACCACATCACCGCTCGCGTTCGCGTCGGCAGCGCCGAGTTTGTCATGGGCGAATGTGAAAAAGCCCCTGCCCCCTTTGTCACATGGCAGCGCAACTGCAAAAACGACGGGGACGGCCCACCCAATTTCTTTTGGGGGCATTACCGCTCTGACCGCAGCTCCTGCATCGAGGATTTCTGTGAACGGGCCGGAAATGAATACAAAAAGCAGATGGAGCGGCAGAGGTGTGTGCCGCATGAGCGAAACCTTGGGGAACATAAAGCCGAACGGTAATGAATGGCCGTAAGTGCGAGAAAAGTCGCATCACCGCTATTGACGCTAAGTCGGCACACCGATATAATGAAAGTATCGCAAGAACCCTTCAGAACAGGAGGCGAGGAAAATGGACTTGCAGACTTTGCTCAATGAGCGGAACCTTTCAAAATATCAGCTATCCAAGCTCAGCGGCGTTCCCAAGACGACGATTATGGATATATGCGCCGGAAGAAGCGATATGGAGCGGTGTAATGCAAAGACGGTGCAAAAGCTGGCGCAGGCGCTGAACTGCACGATGGAGGACATGATGAAGCTGTCCTCCCCCTATGACGGGAAGGGCCTCCCCAAAGACCGAAGCTATCTGGAATGCGGACTGCCGGAATTTTTGCAGGAGTCCATCCAAGCCATGGTGAAAGCGTGGCAGAAGGTGGACAATGGCGAGAACTATACGCTTTGGGACTGCGATTACTGCAATCTGCAAAGCGACATCAACAGTGCGGAGGTCAACCAGATCATCAGCCCAGAGCAGGCGTGGTATCTCCGTGAAAAATATTTGAGAATGGAACGGGAGTGAATAAATGCAGATCGTTGATTTTACAAACCTTCCGAAGCGAAACAAAATGTATGCCGGTGCAAACGGCAGCAAGATCTCTGTGATTTACGAGGGGCAGCAATATATGCTGAAATTTCCTCCTCCGCCCACCAAAAACAAGGACATGAGCTACAGCAACAGCTGCTTTTCCGAGTATCTTGGCTGCCAGATCTATGAGAGCATTGGTATTCCTGTGCAGAAAACCATGCTTGGCACCTATACCGTAAAGGGGAAAGAAAAAATCGTGGTGGCCTGCGGCGACTTTACAGAGCCGGGTGTCACCCTGCAGGATTTCGCCTCCCTGAAAAACCAAATCATTGACTCTGAGCGCAGCGGCTACGGCACGGAATTGTCCGATATTCTTCATACCTTTGAGGAACAAAATGCAGTTGACCGCATGGCGGTAACGGAGAGATTCTGGGATATGTTCATTGTAGATGCGCTGATTGGCAACTGGGACCGGCATAACGGCAACTGGGGTTTCCTCTATGATGCGCAGACGGATCAGATGACGCTGGCTCCGGTCTATGACTGCGGCAGCAGTCTGTATCCCCAAGCGGACGAAAAGATCATGGAAACGGTGCTTGCCAGCGAGCAGGACATGAATTACCGCATTTTCGAGATCCCCACCTCTGCGATCATGGTCAACGGGAAAAAGATCAAGTATTTTGATTTTATTTCTTCCCTGCAAAATGAGGACTGTAACCGCGCATTGAAGCGCATTGTTCCCCGTATTGATATGGCAAGGATACGCAAGCTCATTGCGGATACGCCGTTTATTACGGGCTTGCAGAAACGATTCTATTGCACCATGCTGGAGAAACGCAAGGAGCGAATCCTGGATTATTCTCTGGAAAGGCTGAAGAACGCCCCGACCAAAAGGCGTCCGGTCAAGCAGGATCGGGGCGCACGATAATCGAATCATCGAATGAGCGGCACGGGAAACCGTGCCGTTTCGCTTTGCCGGGATTATTCTACGATGAATGTCTCGGCCTTATTTTTTAGAACGATAGAGGTGAAAGAGAATGACAGACCGTGAGCCGGTAAACATCATGGGCGTTATCGCCTTTCCAAACCCGGATAAGGACCAGCGCGTGATCCGCTTCATCGACAGCGAATACCACACGCTCTTTACCATCAAGGATGGGGAAAGCATCGTCATTACCCGCTTTGACGGTGAAAAGATGGCTTTCCCTTGCAAGTACATTGACGATTGCCATGTCTGCATCGGCAACTCCGCCTATCATATTTGTGAGTTTGCAGAAATGCAGGAACGCAGCGGCAATACCTATCTGAAGGAGAACCGTAAAGCGGCGTTGGATGCAGTCAAGCAAGCGTTACATGACAAATTTCCGGGAAAGAAAGTGCCGAAGCAGCAGTTGGAACGTATGCTGAAACAATTTCAGGCCAAGACGAATGGACGATATGCTGAGTTTTCCGGAGTGATTATCTGGTATCTGAAACGACAGATCGCCAGAGTATGAAGGAAGCGAAAAGGCCCTGACTAAAATTAGGTCTGTAATTTTTTGCGAAATGCTCATGCACCCCCTATACTTTTCGGTAGGAGGTGCATGAGCATGAATGCAATGAATGAACAGACCCGCGCTGCGGTAGAGGAAGTCCGGCGAACTGATTGCGAGTTTTTGACGGTTCCACAGGTAGCTAAGATTTTGAAGGTCAACAAGAACATGGTGTATGACCTCATCAGCGCCAAGCTGCTGCGGGCGGTCAAGCTGGGCAGTACCAAAGTGGCGACCATTGCCGTGGAGGACTTCATCCGCGAGATGGATGCCGGACTGATCGAGTATGACCATGTGACCAAAAAAGCCACGCGGCATCGCTCCAAGGCCAAATCTGCGGCAAGCCAGAATAAGTAAGCATTTCCCTTGTGGAGCCTGACTCGGTACTGGATTTGCAGAGCGTATTTTTTGTGGGCAAAGCGTGGGCAAAAAACTTTTCGATTACGCTGAGAGCCTTATATCGTCTGATTGATACGGTAGAAGAATCCTATCACCAGACGAGGCTCGTCACGGCAAGGCTTTCGAGGGTCTGCTGCAGCGCTACTTCGGCTAAGAGAAGCTATCAGGAAGGAACCGGAATTTTCGGTTCCTTCTTTTTGCAAAAAAAGCGGTCTGCCAATGCAGACCGCTTTTCATATCGTTAGAAAAATACCGAACCAACCGACACAAGTAATGCGGTCAGCAGACCGGCCACACCAATGGCAAGGCCGCTCATCGCGCCTTCGGTTTCACCCAGTTCAATGGCACGCGAGGTGCCGACCGCATGGGCGGCGGTGCCGATGGACAGGCCCATTTGCACGGCGTTGCGCACACCGATGCACTTGAGGAAAGTCGGCAGAAGGATAGCACCCACGATGCCGGTGAACACCACGGCAATCGCGGTGATTGGCGCCAGACCGCCCAGCATCTCAGAAAGTGCAACGCCAATCGGCGTGGTGACCGATTTGGGAATCAGTGAGCGGGTTGTCGCGTCAGACAGGCCGAACAGCCGGCAGAACAACAGCACACTCAGAATGGATGTCAGCGAACCGACCAGCGCGCCGGCGAGGATGGGCACTAGATTTTTTTTCAGCACATCCAGCTTGCGGTAAATCGGAACGGCGAGCGCAACGGTTGCCGGAGTCAGGAAAAAGGAAATCAGCTGACCGGCGCTTTCATAGGTTTGATAGGAGGTGCCGGTCACGACCAGCAGCGCCCCGACCAGTATGGCGGAAATCAGCAGCGGATTGCACAGCGGCGAGCCGGTTTTCTGCTGGATTTTTACGCCCAGCGCGTAGCAGCCGATGGACAATGTCATCCAGAAGGTGGAGGAGGAAAGCAGGTCAGTCATGGTCAAACGCCTCCTCACTCTCACGGTGCTGCAAACGGAACACGATGTGCACAGTAAGCGCGGTGGCCGCGGCGGTGCAAAGCGTGGTCAGCACGCATACCGCAAGCATGGCCAGAATTTCGCTCTTGATCTGCGCGAAAATCTCCAGCACGCCCAGACAGGCGGGCAGGAAGAAAAATGCCATGTTTTGCAGCAGAAAATCTGCGGAATGCTCGACATGGTCCATACGGACCGGACCGAAAATCAATAGCAGAAGCAGCAGTGTCAGTCCGAGCACATTGCCGGGCAGCGCGCCGTGCAGTAGGATGGATAGCGCGTCGCCTGCGACGCAGCAGGCGATCAGGACGCCCAGTTGCCGAATGTAGTTCAAGGGGTTTCGTCTTCTTTCTCGGTTTCGTAGTCTGCGGTCATGGCGCCCAGCAGGGTCTGGTAGATCGCCTCCGCGTTGTTTTTGAAGGTGCGCTCAAGCATCGCGGCCTGTCCGCGGCTGACCACATCCATCTCGATAGCGAACACCTGCTCCATTTCCATGCGAATGGTCAGGTCGTTTGCAGCGCGCTCGGTCACCGCTGTATGAATCGCGGCATCCCGTCGGATTTGGCGTACGACACGCAGCGCGGAGCGCTGTGCGGCTTCGCGTACCGGATAGGGAAGCTGCTTTTCAAACACGCGGATGGCCTCGCGGCCTTTGTCAGTAATGCGGTAGGCGGGCTCCCCATCGCCGGGAACCTCTTCGATGTGGCCGGTCGGCACCATCTCATAAAAGGCTTCGCTTAGCTCAAAGTAACCGAAGCCCTCATCGCACCAGGTCGTCAGGTCCACAACCGTGCTGAAACTGACCGGAAATGGCAGCAAATCCATGGCAAACAGAATGAGAAATTTAATATCCTCTTTGGAATGGATAAAACCGTGACGGACCATAATGCGCAAGCCTCCTCTGTTGACAAAATCGCTTAAAGTAGTATACCCCAAAAAGCGGGAAAAAGCAATCGGCTGAGCGGACAAGGATGCGGGTGCCCAAACGGTTTGTGTTTGTTTGTTTTTGACGGAAAAGCGCACAAAGAACAGACGAACGCATGTACGATTTTTGGCGGCGAGGACGGGAAAAATCGGTTGAACAACAAGGGCGCGCGCGGTATAATGAAAAGACGGAAACTATCGCAACGGGAGAGAAATACTATGCCGGAAGTTGTTTTGCGCGTCGCAACCGAACAGGATGCAGCCGATATGCTGGCGCTGTATGCGCCGTATGTCATTCAAACCACGGTGTCGAGCGAATACGCGCCGCCGTCGCTGGAGGAATTTCTCGGGCGTATGCGCACGTATGGTCAGCGTCTGCCGTGGCTCGTGTGCACGGTAGATGGGGAAGTGGTCGGCTATGGCTACGCTTCGCCCCACCGCACCCGCGCGGCGTATCAGTGGTCGGTCGAGACGTCGATTTATGTCGCGCAGGAATGGCACCGACACGGCATTGCAGGTGCGATTTACGCGGCACTGTTTGAGCTGCTTACCATGCAGGGATACTATAATATCTATGTTGGCATCACCTCGCCGAACGAGCGTTCAATGAAGTTCCATAAGGCGATGGGCTTTATCATCTCGGGCGCGTATCAGGAGAGTATGTACAAGTTCGGTCAGTGGCGGGACGTGCTTTGGATGGGCAAAAGCCTGCGTCCGCATGAGGGTGAACCGCAGCCGACCGTCCCGTTCCCCGAAATCAAGGACAGTCCGCTGGTTGCCCGCGCCCTGCGGCAGGCGGAGCAGCGCATTCATCTGTAAACCACAAAGGAGGCCGAGCGAATGGCGGACAAACTGCATCAAAACCATCGGGAGCGTGTGCTGGAAAAGTTCCGCCGCTTTGGGCTGGATGTGTTCAGCGACCACGAGGTGCTCGAACTTCTGCTGTTTTTCGCCATTCCGCGCGTGGATACCAACCCGACCGCGCACCGGCTGCTAGAGCGCTTCGGCTCGCTGCATGCGGTTTTGGAAGCGCCGGTCGAGCAGCTTTGCGAGGTGCAGGGCATCGGGCCGCGCTCAGCCGACCTGCTCAAACTGTCGTCTGCAATGTGTGCGCGGTACGAGCAGGACGTGGCCAAGAGCGAACGGCACAGCGATAAGCTGAACAGCTATGAAAAAATCGGAGAGTATTTCATGCCGCAGTTTGCGGGCGAACAGGATGAGGTGCTGCTCGCCGCCTATCTGGATGGAGCGGGGCGCGTCATCAAGTGCGAGGAGATTGCCCGCGGCGGCCATACGCAGGTGACGATGGATGCATACAAGATTGCCCGGGCTGCGCTGTTGTGCGGTGCGTCTGGCGTTGTGCTGGCGCATAACCATCCGAATGGGACAGCTACCCCATCCGAAGCAGATATGCTTGCCACGCGGCGGCTTGAGCAGACGCTCGCCGGACTGGGATTGGAATTGGTCGATCACTGCGTCGTTGCGCGTGGCAAATATACGTCTATTCATAGGCTGCGCGCCGGCAGATTGGGACAGAGGAGGTAGGATATGCCGGATTTTCACATTGTAAGTCCTTATAAAATGGCGGGCGATCAGCCGGAAGCGGTCGCAAAGCTGGTCGAGGGGATCAATAACGGCCTGACCGAGCAGACCCTGATGGGTGTAACTGGTTCAGGCAAAACCTTCACCATGGCGAACATCATCGAGCAGACCCAGCGGCCGACGCTGGTGCTTGCGCATAACAAAACACTCGCCGCGCAGCTGTGCACCGAGCTGCGGGAGTTTTTCCCGGATAACGCGGTCGAGTATTTTGTCTCTTATTATGACTACTACCAGCCCGAGGCATATATTGCCTCAACCGACACCTATATTGAAAAGGATTCGGCCATCAACGATGAAATCGACCGTCTGCGCCACTCCGCGACCTCGGCGCTCTCCGAGCGGCGGGATGTCATCATCGTCTCGTCCGTGTCATGCATTTATTCGCTGGGCGACCCGATAGATTACAAGAAGATGGTCATTTCGCTGCGCCCTGGCATGGAAATCAGCCGCGAAACACTGATTCACCGACTGATTGACATTCAGTATGAGCGCAACGATATTGCTTTCGAGCGCAACCGCTTCCGCGTGCGCGGTGACACGGTCGAGATTTGGCCGGTATATTCGGACGAGGACGTGGTGCGCATCGAGTTTTTCGGGGACGAGGTCGACCGCATCAGCCGCATCAATCCGCTGACCGGCGTGGTGCTGGGTGAACTCGGACACACGGCGATTTTCCCCGCCAGCCACTATGTCACGCCGAAGGATAAATTGCAGGCTGCCATCCAAGATTTGGAGGAAGAGCTGGAACAGCGCATCCGATATTTCGAGGAGAACGGCAAGCTGATTGAAGCGCAGCGCATCGGTCAGCGCACGCGGTACGATATCGAAATGCTGCAGGAAATCGGTTTTTGCAGCGGCATCGAGAACTATTCGCGCGTGCTGTCGCGCAGAGAGCCGGGGAGTGCGCCGTTTACCCTGATTGACTATTTCCCGGAGGATTTTCTGCTGATTGTAGATGAGAGCCACGTCACGCTTCCGCAGGTGCGCGCTATGTACCACGGCGATCGCGCCCGCAAGGAGAGTCTGGTTGAGAACGGCTTCCGTCTGCCTTCGGCTTATGATAACCGCCCGCTCAACTTTGATGAGTTCAACGAGCGCTTAAACCAGATTGTTTACGTCTCCGCCACGCCCGGCGAATATGAGCTGTCACGCTCCGGGCAAGTGGTGGAACAGGTCATCCGCCCGACCGGTCTGCTCGACCCGGAGGTGGTCGTGCGCCCGGTCGAGGGGCAGATTGATGACCTGATTGGCGAAATTAACGCGCGCACCGCGAAGGGCGAGCGCGTGCTGGTGACCACGCTGACCAAAAAGATGGCCGAGGATTTGACCGGCTATCTGGAAACTGCGGGCATCAAGGTGCGTTACATGCACCACGACGTCAAGACCATCGAACGGCAGGAGCTGGTGCGCGATTTGCGGCTGGGCGTGTTTGACGTGCTGGTCGGCATTAACCTGCTGCGCGAGGGCCTGGATATCCCAGAGGTGTCGCTTGTCGCCATCCTCGATGCGGACAAGGAGGGCTTTTTGCACTCCGAGACCTCGCTCATCCAGACCATCGGCCGCGCCGCGCGTAATGAGCACGGTATGGTTGTGTTGTATGCGGATAGTATCACACCTTCGATGCGCCGCGCAATGGACGAGACCGAGCGCCGTCGCGCCTTGCAGGACGCGTTCAACAAAAAACACGGCATCACCCCCAAATCGGTCAAAAAGAAGGTGCAGGATGTTATCGAAATTACGTCCAATGTGCCGACGAGCAGCAAGAAGAAGCTGCGCACCAAGGGCGAAAGGCAACAGGAGATTGCCCGCCTGACCAAGCAGATGAAGGAAGCGGCCAAGATGCTGGAATTCGAGATTGCCGCGCAGTTGCGTGACCAGATTCGGGCGCTGGAGGAAGGAAAATGAGGATTTTCACACTCATGGAGGATACCGCGTGCGCGCCGGACTTTGTCTGTGAGCATGGTCTGAGTTTTTTTATGGAAACAAACGGTCGCAAGCTGCTGTTTGATATGGGGCAGACAGATTTGTTTTTGAAAAACGCGGACGCGCTCGGCATCGACCTGTCCGCGGTGGACACGGCCTTTGTCTCGCATGGGCATTACGACCACGGCGGCGGACTGGCGGCGTTTCTGGAAATCAATGACCATGCGCCGGTTTATGTGCACGAAAGAGCGTTCGAGCCGCACTTTTCCCACAAGCCGGAGGGCATCAAGGACATCGGTCTGGACACGGCGCTGGAAGAGAATCCGCGTCTGCGGCACGTCAGTGGTGTGACGCAGATAGATGAAACGCTGACCCTGTTTTCCGATATTACAGGCGCGGACTGCGTGCCTGCGGGCAACCGCACGCTGTACGAGCAGGAAAACGGACAGTATGTTCCTGACCGTTTCCTGCATGAGCAAAGTCTTATTGTGAGCGAAGGGGAGATGGCGGTGCTGTTTACGGGCTGCGCGCACCGAGGCGTTATCAATATCTGCGCGCGGGCAAAGGAACTACTTGGCCGCGACCCGGATGTCGTCGTCGGCGGCATGCACCTGTTCAGCCCGTCGACCGGCAAAAGTGAGCCGGACGAGCGCATCCGTGCAGTTGCAGAACGTCTTGCGCAGACGAGCAGCCGCTACTATACCTGCCACTGTACCGGTCCGCATGCGTATGATTTGCTGCGTGAAACGCTCGGTGAGCGCATCGCGTTTCTGTCCGCGGGCAGTATGATAGAAATCTAAATGCGGCATGCTATCAGAATAGAGAAACCCGAAACAAAAGTGAGGATGAAGCAGAAAAAGCTATGCACGAATATATTCATGTCAAGGGTGCGCGTGAGCACAACTTGAAAAACATTGATATTAAGATTCCGCGCGACAAGCTGGTCGTGCTGACCGGTCTGTCCGGTTCGGGCAAGTCGTCGCTGGCGTTTGACACCATTTACGCCGAGGGTCAGCGCCGCTATGTCGAGTCGCTGTCCAGCTACGCGCGGCAGTTTTTGGGGCAGATGGACAAGCCGGATGTGGACTATATCGACGGCCTGTCGCCTGCCATTTCGATTGACCAGAAAACCACTTCGCAGAACCCGCGTTCGACGGTCGGCACGGTCACGGAGATTTACGATTACATGCGTCTGCTTTGGGCGCGCATCGGCACGCCGCACTGCCCTAAATGCGGCAAGGAAATCCATCAGCAGACCATCGACCAGATTATCGACCGGCTGATGACGCTCGAGGAGAAAACGCGCGTGCAGATTCTCGCACCGGTCATCCGCGGCAAAAAGGGCGAGCATGTCAAGGTGTTCGAGGACGCTCGTCGGCAAGGCTATGTGCGTGTGCGGGTGGACGGCGAAATGCGCGACCTGTCCGAGGAAATCAAGCTGCAAAAGACCAAAAAGCACAACATTGAGATTGTCGTCGACCGTATTTCGATTCGCGCGGATGTGCGCAGCCGCCTGACCGATTCGGTCGAGACGGCGGCAGCGTTGTCGGGCGGTCTGGTGATTGCGGACGTGGTCGGCGGCGAGGAAATCACCTTTTCGCAGAACTATGCCTGCGAGGACTGCGGCATTTCCATCGAGGAACTCACCCCGCGCATGTTCTCGTTTAACAACCCTTACGGCGCATGTCCGGTGTGTACGGGACTGGGCATGCAGATGCGCGTCGACCCGGACCGTATTCTGCCCAACCGCAAGCTGTCCATTCGCAAGGGGGCCATCCGCGCCTCCGGCTGGGGCAGCGCCGAGCCGGGCACGATTGCGGGCATGTACTTCACAGCGCTCGGCAAAAAGCACGGCTTTACGCTTGACACGCCAATCGAGGAGATGAGCGACGCGGCGGTGCACGAGCTGCTGTACGGCACGGGTGATGAACCGCTGGAGTTGTCGGTCAGCCGCGTGTCGGGCGGCGTGATGCGCCAGCCGTTTGAGGGCATTGTGGTCAATCTGGAACGCCGCTACAAGGAGACTTCGAGCGACTATGCACGCAGCGAAATCGAAGAGTGCATGAGCGAAATCCCCTGTCCCGCGTGTCACGGCCGCCGTCTGCGGCCCGAGGTGCTGGCGGTGACGGTAGGCGGACTGAACATCGCGGAGTTTTCCGAAAAGTCGGTCGTCAAGGCGATGGAGTTTTTGCATACCTTGCAGCTGACTGAGATGCAGCACAAAATCGGCGACCGCGTCATCAAGGAAATCATGGACCGATTGGGCTTTTTGCAGTCGGTCGGTCTGGAATATCTGACGCTTTCGCGTTCGTCCGGCACGCTGTCGGGCGGCGAGAGCCAGCGCATCCGGCTTGCCACCCAAATCGGCTCATCGCTGATGGGTGTGCTGTATATTCTGGACGAGCCATCTATCGGCTTGCACCAGCGCGACAATGACAAGCTGCTTGCGACCCTCCAGCGTCTGCGCGATCTCGGCAATACACTGATTGTGGTCGAGCACGACGAGGACACCATGCTCGCGGCCGACCACATTGTGGATATCGGTCCGGGCGCGGGCCGCAACGGCGGCGAGGTTGTGTTCGAGGGCAAGGTGGACGATTTGCTGAAAAGCGAAACCTCCATCACCGGACAGTATCTTTCCGGCCGCAAGTGCATTCCGGTGCCTGCGGTGCGCCGCAAGGGCAACGGCAAAAAACTGACGGTTAAGGGCTGTGCGGTGAATAACCTAAAGCATACGGATTTCACCATTCCGCTCGGAACGTTTACCTGCGTCACCGGCGTGTCCGGCTCGGGCAAATCCTCGTTTGTCAATGAGATTCTTTATAAAAAGCTCGCTGCCGAACTGAACGGCGCCAAGACGCGCGCGGGCGCGCATGATAAATTCATCGGCCTTTCCTATCTTGATAAGGTCATCGACATCAACCAGTCGCCCATCGGGCGCACGCCGCGCTCCAACCCCGCGACCTATACGGGCGTGTTCAACGATATCCGTGACCTGTTCGCCAAAACGGCGGATGCCAAAGCGCGCGGCTATGGGCCGAGCCGGTTTTCCTTTAATGTCAAGGGCGGACGGTGCGAGGCTTGCGCGGGCGATGGCCTGCTCAAAATCGAGATGCACTTTTTGCCGGATGTGTATGTGCCCTGCGACGTGTGCAAGGGCAAGCGGTACAACAAGGAAACGCTCGAAGTGCGCTACAAGGGCAAGAACATCTATGAAGTGCTCGACATGACGGTGGACGAAGCGTGCGAGTTTTTCGCTAACGTCCCTAAAATCGCCAGACGGCTCGAGACCATGCGCGAAGTCGGGCTGGGGTACGTCAAGCTCGGCCAGTCGTCTACCACGCTGTCGGGCGGCGAAGCACAGCGCGCCAAGCTCGCTACCGAGCTTTCCAAGCGCTCGACCGGCAAGACCATCTATATCCTCGATGAGCCGACCACCGGTCTGCACGTCGCAGATGTGCACAAGCTGGTCGATGTGCTGCAAAAGCTGGTCGATGCGGGCAATACCGTGGTCGTTATCGAGCACAATCTGGACGTTATCAAAACGGCCGATTATATCCTCGACCTCGGTCCTGAGGGTGGCGACGGCGGCGGTCGTTTGGTTGTGGCCGGCACGCCGGAAGAAGTTGCAGCCTGCCCGGATTCCTACACCGGACAGTACCTCGGACGGGTGTTGGAACGGCAGAATACGGCGAAAACAGAAGAATAAAGCGGCTTTTTGCGTGAAAAAAGCGGGCATTTCTTTGCGAAATGCCCGCTTCAGTCTGTCGAAAAAGTCCAGCAAAAGCTGGGCTTTTTCGTTTGAGCGCGGTAAAATAGGAATAGGTGGTGAGAGCAATGCTGGAACGAGGAAAAATGGATCGGGATGT
>NZ_JBQKJR010000056.1:0-19884 GCF_052117165.1 Agathobaculum sp. LCP25S3_E8 | reverse complement strand
CATCCCGATCCATTTTTCCTCGTTCCAGCATTGCTCTCACCACCTATTCCTATTTTACCGCGCTCAAACGAAAAAGCCCAGCTTTTGCTGGACTTTTTCGACAGACTGAGCCTCTGCATGCGCAGAGGCTTTCAAATGCACATACTCACCAGACCGATGAGCAGCAGGTGCACCGGATAAAACCAATAAAAGAACTGTTTGAGGTTTTTCTCTCCTCTTGTCCCGTTGTAGGCAATCAGAAACGGTATAGCCAGCAGACTGAATATCTGAATACCGCCGATTTGCAGTGAAAGCACCAGCAGACCGACCGAAAAACCGCACAATCGAATCCAATCCCGTTTATCGCCTGCATCGGAACATTTCTCCCAAATGCACGCGGGCAGCTCGGCGAACAGCGGCAATATCACACCATAGAATCCGTAATCAATGACCATCCAGTCACAGATGAGCCAGATACCGCCCATACAGCCCAGCATTATCGCAACGCCAAAAAGCCGTAAGGTAAGTTTATTTTTCGCCCAGCAAGTCTGTAAATACTGAAACGCATACAATGCGCATAGCGAAAGCGAAAATGTGATCAGTATATTGCCATAGATTGTTTTGTCGTACACATAATAGGCTGCCATACACAGCAGCCCCATCCCAAACAACCTGAGCAGATACTGCCATGGATGATGTGTCCGTCGGCTGCCTTCGCAGATACAAAAGGAAAACACCGGAAACGCCAGACGACCGATAATCCGCAAAATGGTCCATTGCGGGAGCAGCTCCATGCCCACATGATCCAGCACCATCGCCACTGCGGCAAACAGTTTGATTTGATTTTGTGATAATTCGATTGTCGATTTCTTCTGCATGCTGATCCCTTCCGGCACACATCCATCCGCATTCTGTCTGTGCGCACCTACTGATTCAGCATCAGTATAGCACCAATCCTCTCGGAATACAACGCATGGTCCTTGCTGGGCACATACCGTACTCCCGCTCTCCCCAACGCAAAACCTCCGGCAGGATGTCCATGACAACATCACATCGAAGGTCTACGCGAAAGAAAAGGCAATTTACAAAATAACATTCGTTATTTCCGAATCGAACAGCTTCATTTTGGCAGAAGCAGTCAAATGCTATCTGTTTCTCCCATCACTCCCCTCTGCCGTTTCACTATATTGAACAAAAATAAAAGCTATCTTTGTAAAGGAATAGAGTTGCCGACGAGAAAGGATTTGCTTTATGATAAGGATAAGGCATCAAAAACATGAAACAAGCAGCCCTATGCTGACAGACAAAAATGAAAGGCAAGATTTCTTCCTTATGCACGAAAAAATGTTTCTACAGGTTTTGTCGTTTGCTGGTTGCATCGCTATGCTTTGCAGCTGCACGCCTGTATCGCCAACACAACCACCGGATGCAAACGACAGCCCGTCATCTATCTCCACGGAAGCGTCCAATGTTGCTTCCGTGACCATCGACGATATTATTTCCACTCAAATACCGCCGCAATTTGCAGGCATGGAAGTAATTGAGGATACCAGCCTTGTGGACTGGGGAATCTATCCTTTTCCAGAAAACATGATTTCACTTTCCGATGCAATTGTTTACGGCACAGTAACCGACAAGCAGTATATCAATTTCAGCGAAGATGCATGGACGGAATTCCATTTTACCGTGGAGCAAACGCTGCAGGGCAATGTAAGTACGGATGCGGCACTTACCATATATAGCTCCGGCGGATATATCACGCAGTATGACCAATTCACCGCGCAGGGAATGCGAGAACGTATCACCGATCGCACCGACGCTCAGCTGCAAAACACCATCGTACATCAACACGCGAATTATCATTTCGATCCGCTGGTCGAAAAAAAGTATATCCTCTTTTTGACGCAGACCGATTCAGATTCTATACTTCCGCAGGATACCTATCAAATCGTCGGCGCAAAATACTGCCAGCTATGCGAAACTGCACCCGATACGTTCAGTTACATTGCCTTTGGTCCAGACCCCGAAAATCCGGATGCCGTATTTTCTCCTGACGATCCGGTAGTGCAAATAACACGCAGGGAAATGGAGTCGCTTGTTTCGACCGAGAGTGAAAATACGAAAAGAAAGGTTCTGTCATGAAACGCATGAAGAGAATAATCGCTGCCGGCCTCTTATGCAGTCTGCTGCTATCCGGCACCTCGTACGCTTCTGATTCTTATCAGGAAATTACAGATGAAATGTATGCATTTGGATTGGGCGACTATATCGCCTACAAAAACATGGATGATCTGAAATTTCATATTTTTTCTGTTAATCAAGGAAAATTCACGGAGTTTCTCACAACTGACAGCACGTTGCCGAACCGGGATGCGCTCTCTCTGTCAGATGCAGACACCGGGGACTATTTCGCGGCTATCTTAGACGGCAAATATGCTATTTTTACCCATGCATTCAAACAGCTTACGCCAAACAAATATACATGGATAACCTTTCATGACGATTTTGCCATTGGAGAAATTGCTGATCCGACCATGTCCCCCAACGATAACAGCAAGACGACCTATGAGCTAATCGTTCTTGCATCCGGGAAGGTTTTTCTTTCGGTAACCGGTTCACGGATACGCATTTCAGACGACGGTCAATATTTTGTTACCGATAAAGGCATTTATGACAGCACCGGGCAGCTCCTGTTCCAACCGGAAGCAGCACGCATTTTCTCCGAGGATGTCATTCCATTATCCGATGCAGAATTCCTCTGGATCGGTGAAACAAACCAGCAGTATGCCCTTTTTCAATCCAACACACGAAAAAGCGAATGGTATGACGAAATCAATCCCATATTTATGCTCCGGACACAGCTGTTTACAGCCAGTAAAGATGAAACTTCTTTTTTGCTGGATTTCAATGGGAATATCGTAGCGGAAACCGCCGGATCTATTTCCCTGCTAGCAACCGATGTCGCTGCCATTACAGAAAACAATACGGTTACGTATTGGAATCACAATGGGAAAATTGACTTTTTAAGTTCATACAGTGCGGTACAATCACTGAGCGGGGATTCTCCTGCCAGAATGACCAACTTGCTTGTACAGAACGCCTCCGATCACAAATGGGGTGTCATCCGTCAGGACGGCACCGAACTGCTGCCGCCCGTCTATGATCTTGCAGAAAATGTCACGCAAAGCAATGACATTTATCAAACCATGCTCAACGGAACCGCACAGGTTTGGAATTTGAGTACAGGGAAACCACTTTCGATCCCGTCTCATGATGGTTTGCAATCCAGCACATACGTCGGAGACAAAGCAGACGAATGGATCGCATCACTGAAAGAGCTTGAAAATGGCCTTGCAATTGCCGATCTATATGATAAAAACGGCAATCTCGTATATGAAAATATCCGTCAAATTTTCTACCTGAATGGGCAGAAGTTCTATGCCAAAGCTGTTTCTACTGAAAAAAACAATTATCAGGAAGTGCTGGAAACAGAGGACGGGCGCCGTTTATTTTCCGCACCACGCAGTGAAACCATCAGTCTGGTATCCAGAGCTGTCATTCGCACCATCCCCTGCACGGTGGAATACGGTGAAAACGCCCGTTGTTTTCTGGATACTTCATTCCAATCCGCCGAACCCCAGTTTTCTTATCTCCGATATTATTTGCTGCATTGGGGTATCAAGGGCTGGATTTTATGCGGCGGAGTCGTGATGACTGCTGCCGTATCCGGCATCATCATATCTCGCAAACATGCAGAAAAAAGAGCCGTCAAATGACGGCTCTTTTTTTGTAAAAACCTTCTGCAATTGCATATGGATTCTGTTATCAATCCATTACTATTGGATGAAGTTCTCTATTTTCCATAATCCACGTTGATACTGTTTTTTTAATCAAAAACGCATCGAAAATCAACTTGTTACAAGTGTTCCCGCCGCACTCCGCCGATGCCGCTGCTCAAAAGCGGTTAACACTCATATAATCTATATCAAGCACAATCACAGTTCAATATTAAAGTCTATCATATCATCATAGAGCTTCTTACATTTTTCAAAATCCTGCTCCCTCATCGCATCCAGAATTGCGCGGTGCCGGAAATCGCCTTCGAACAAAGTCACGCCTTTTTCTCGCCAACCGGCAACTCGTTTTTTCAACGTCAAATAGACATACTTTTCTATGGTGTTTTTCGCCATTGCAAAACAGTAGCTGTAAAGCGTGTTATGCGACATCAACCATATCTGTTCATGAAATTTGACATCATACCGCGTCATTTCCTTCATTTGTTCCTCATCAATGGGCAAAACCGTATTCCTTTTTACTGCTTCGTATTCGGTGCAAATACGGTCCAACTCATCAAACTCTTCCTTGGTTGCGCGGATGATTGCCAAACGGGCACATTCCACTTCAATCAATTTACGAAACTCGCAGACATTTTCCATCAGCTTCGGTTCACTGAAAAGATCCTGCACCGCATTGATATAATCGGAAAACTCAAACTTTTTGACATACGTTCCGTCCCCCACCCGTGTTTCCACCAGCCCGATTGCATTCAGACGCTGCAAGGCCATGCGCACAGTCAAACGATTCACGCCATAAAGAGTCGCCAATTCTGTTTCTGATGGGAGTTTTTCGTCGGCTTTCCAGCGCTGCGCCACGATATTTTCACGCAAATTCTGATAAACCTGTTCTCCTGCCGTTATTTTTTCAACCTTCTTAATGGTTGGCATACACTCTCATCCTTTACTATTTGTTATGCATCCGCACAAACGCTTCTATCATGCCCTCAATTTCCTTATGACCATTATATCAGATTTGTTGAAAACACACAAACACATTTGAAATTTTTCTTATTTTTAGCCAAAATATCTAAATCGCGGAAAAATTCTCTTGACTTCATATGGTTGTTGTATAATAATTTAGTTGTAAATCAGGCGAACAAGTAACCTGATAAAAGATCGATCTTTAAAACAAGCAGCACAAATAAGGGAGGGAACATAATGATTCTTCTGTGGTTCGTAATTTCAATCGCACTGCTGATTTTGATGATCTCCAAGCTGAAAGTTCATGCATTTCTCACACTGCTGATTATTTCATTATTTTTTGGTGTCTGTGCAGGAATTCCAATCCATGAATTACCCACGCTCATTGCCAGTGGATTCGGCAATACCATGACAAGCATCGGTATTGTCATCGTGTGCGGTGTTGTTATTGGCACATTTCTGGAATATACCGGTGGCGCACAGAAAATTGCAGATGCGATTTTAAAGTTGATTGGCATCAAGCGAGCAACTTATGCAACTTCCATCACCGGTGCATTCGTATCCATTCCGGTTTTCTGTGATTCCGGTTTTGTCATTCTCAATCCGATCATCAAGGGTCTTTCCCGACGCGGCCGTATTTCTTACGCTTCGCTTGTCGTTGCGCTGATGGCCGGTCTGCTTTGCACCCATTCCTTCATCCCCCCAACACCCGGACCAGTTGCTGCCGCCGGCCTGTATGGCGCGGAAATCGGCCAAGTCATGTTTTATGGCTTAATCGTATCCATTCTGGTGGTCATTGTATGCTCCATTTGGGCAAATTCCCGTTTCGTTAAAGGTGCATTCCCCGAGGTTGCTGCGGAAAACGAGCTGGATGCGGAGCAGGAAAAGGAATTTCAAAAGGTTGTAGAGCATGCACCTTCGACGTTCATGTCGTTTATTCCTGTAGCGCTCCCTATCGTTATCATCATCTTAAAGTCGTTTTTCGGTAATGCAGAAGGGAATATGCTCCAGCGCATTCTGGATGTTGTGGGCACGCCTTGGGTCGCGCTGCTGATTGGTACCGCAATCTGCTTCCTGCTGCCGACCAAACTGAACGAAACCGTAACGAACGAATGGGTCGCCAAATCACTGAGCGGTGCCGCAGAAATCATGTGCATCACCGCAGCAGCCGGCGGTTTCGCTGCAGTTCTTCAGGCAACTACCATCGGTGACACCCTGGCCAATTTGGTACTTGATGCAGGTCTGCCGGCAGTATTTGTTCCCTATTTGATGGCTGCTTTGATTAACCTTGCGCAAGGCTCGGCCACTGTTGCCCTGACAACAGTAGGCGGTATTCTGGCACCGATGCTGCCCGCACTTGGTTTGAATCCAATCGTTGCCACGCTCGCAACGGCAGCCGGTTCCCTGTCCTTCTGCCATACGAACTCTTCGTATTTCTGGTGCGTAACCAAACTGGGTAATCTGAAGCTAAACCAAAGCTATCGTTTGATCACATTAACATCCGTGATGATGGGTCTGACTGCTATGGTTGTCATTTGCATTTTGAATCTGTTTCTATAAATAGGAGGCGCTACATATGAAAATTACAAGTGTGGATATCATTAAGGCATTCAAAACTCCATCGATTGCGGCAGAAGTTGCAGTAGGCAATGTTCCATGGCATCCGGTCTTTGTCCGCATCAATACGGATGAAGGGATTAGCGGCTATGGTGAAATCGGCGTAGCCTACGGCAATGCACAGAGCGCCGGTTTTGGCATGGGCGTTGACTTTGCAAAATGCATCATCGGTCTGGACCCGATGAACAGCGAGGATATCTGGAACCGACTGCATCGTCTGACCTTCTGGGGCATGGGCAATGGCGGTGTCATCATGGCCGGTATCTCCGGCATTGATATTGCGCTCTGGGATATCAAGGGTAAGGTGTTAAATGCACCGGTCTATCAGCTGATGGGCGGCAAAACAAACAGCAAATTACGCGCCTATGCCAGCCAGCTGCAGTTTGACTGGGGTAAGGTAAGCCATTCCTTGGCAAAGCCGGAAGAATATGCAGAAGCAATGCGCAAGGCCATGGCCGATGGATTTGACTGCGTGAAGGTTGATCCGGTTGGCTTTGATGAAAACGGTGTATGGATGGGACGAAGCAGCCGCGGCATTCTGCAGCGTGACCAGTTAAAACTTGCCGTCGATCGTGTGGCAGCCATGCGCGAAGTTGGGCCGGATGTCGATATCATTATCGAGCTGCACGCATTGACCGATGCGACAACATCCGTACAATTGGGCCGTGAATTACAGAAACTCAACTGCTTCTACTATGAAGAACCTACGCAGCCGCTCAATCCGAACCTGTTTAGAGAAATCAGCAGCAAAATCGAAATTCCTGTCGCAACAGGCGAGCGTGTATATACCCGTTGGGGATATCGACCCTTCTTCGAAGATCATTCTATTGGTATCATCCAGCCCGATCTTTGCAACACCGGCGGCTTGACCGAGGGCAAAAAGATCTGTGATATGGCGCATGTGTATGATATCGGCGTGCAAGTCCACTGCTGTGGCGGTCCGATTTCGGCTGCTGCCGCACTGCAGCTGGAAGCGGTCATTCCTAACTTTGTCATTCACGAGCTGCATGCATCTGCTCTGATTGAAGATAATATCAATCTTTGCAAATATGATTATGTTGCCAAGGATGGTTATTTTGAAGTACCCGATCGTCCCGGCATCGGTCAGGAACTTACCGATGAAGCCATCGCCAATGCCGAAGTTGTAACTGTAAAATAACGCCCCCTCACTACAGAAGGTCCGTGTTTCTGTTTAGGAAACACGGACCTTCTTTTGTGAAATTATGGCAAGTCAAATCAAAAAATACAGGAATTGTTCCGGTTATTTTCCATTCCTTTCTGCCACTTGCCTATGCGATAATCCCGCATTTTAAAACTCTAAAATATGATGCAGAGCCAAGTATTTTACATTATCCATCCGTTAATATATTTTCATTCTTTTCTCTCAGCATCTTACCAAAGTGCATGGTGACAAGATTCGTAAAAATCTGCATGGACATTGGCTGACTGGCCGTATTATTGTCGCTGGGGATAATAAAAATCTTATCATACGGCCTGCTGGCCTTGAGACGCTGATTGTTTGTGACCAGCACCAAATAGGGACGATTCTGCTTGGTGTAATCAAAATAACTTTGGAAATCCTCAAAATAGCGACCGCTGCTTGAAATTACAATGATTAACGTCTCAGAGCCGCATTGTTGTATGAAATTCTCCTGCTCCGGTAAAATGTTAAAACAATTTGCAATTTTATCATAAGATGACAATTCCATCTGGAAATTCAGTGCAATTGGATAGGCGTGCATTTGGGCGCAAAGCCCGATATTTTCGTATTTCAGCAGCAGCTTGGAAAACTGCTCCAATACTTCATCCGTTGCATATTCACGCACGACATGCAGCATCTCCACATGATGGCGAAAGTATTCACGCGTCATATCCTCTTTGGGCAAGGCAAGGTACTCATCGTATCGGTGATACCGTCCGGTCAATGCCACATGCATGGTTTGCCGCATGGATTGATAGTCCTCATAACCCAGTCTCCGGCAAAAGCGCGAAACTGTCGATTTGGATACAAAACTTCCTTTGGCGATATCTTCCACTGAAATTTTTTTGAGCTTATAGATATTACTGATAAGGTACTTTGCAATACGATAATCAGAAGAATCCGAACTGGTAGAATTAAGAACTGCGTAAAGTCCGTTGCGCAGTTTTTTCATGGTTGAACCAACCTTTCAACGCAATGTAAATGGTGCTGCATCATGTTTGCAGATATAGAATGTGTATGTATTTATTATAACATAGAACCCAGTAATATTTAAGTAGCGATACACATTTTCGACAGGAACAAAAAGCGTTTAAAATTTAAAATTATGTAAATAACACAAAATATTCCGACTGTTTTCAGCAAAAAGAGAATGAAAAAAAGAATATCGTTTCATTTTATGAAACAATATTCAGATAGTTGAAATGCCGGAAATTGCAGGAACGGTTGTGCTATAATTTGGTCAATCCAAGCAAGTGCACTGTTTCAATCACAAAAAGGAGGCCCGTACTACGCATGAGTACATTTGAGAAATTTAGATCAAAAATGGAAGAAGTCATCGCAAGATTTTCCTCTACAACGGCAATCAATGCTTTAAAAAACGGCATGCTGGCAACGTTGCCGCTGACAATGCTGGGTTCCATTTTCCTGCTTGTAGCAAGTTTCCCAATTGATAATTGGTCGGAAATCATGACCGGCTTGCTCGGCCCAGATTGGAAATATCCGTTTACACAGGTTTCAAGCAGCACCTTTGACATAATTGCGCTGGTCGCATCCTTTAGTATCGCTTATCAGTATGCGCGCATTAAAAAAATCGAACCGTTTGCCTGCGGTATGATTTCGTTGGTTAACTTTCTCGTACTGATTCCGTCCGTTGTTGTACAGGATGGTGTTGAAGTCGACAGCATCATTCCGAAAACCTGGGCAGGCGGCAGTGGTATGGCAACGGCAATTATTGTAGGCCTCATCACCGGTTGGCTCTATACAGCTATTTTAAATAAAGGATGGCGCATTAAGATGCCTGCCAGTGTTCCGGAAGGAGTCGCAAACTCCTTTAATGCGTTAATCCCAGGCTTTCTGACGATTCTGATGGCCTTTGTGGTTTGCGCAGTTTTCCGCATTGGACTGCAAACAACACTGTCAGAGTGCATCGTAGCAATTCTGCAAATTCCGTTGCAATCCGGTCTTGGTTCATTGCCGGGTTACCTGTTGTACACCATTCTTATTTCTATCTTCTGGATGTTCGGCATTCATTCTTCTGTACTGAACTCGATCGCAAACCCCTTTCTGCGTGCAAATGGCCTCGCCAATCAGGCTCTTCTGGATGCAGGCGTTGCGCTCACCGCATCCAATGGTGCCTACTTAATCACGTTTCAATCGCGGTCCAATTTCATTACAATGACAGGCGCCTGCATCACCGTTGGTTTGGTGTTGGCCATGGCTTTCCGTGCACGGTCGATGCGTTACAAACAGCTGGGCAAACTTGCACTCATTCCGACTTTCTTTAATGTCAATGAGCCGGTTTTGTTTGGTTTCCCGATTGTGCTGAATTTTGCAATGCTGATTCCCGTACTTCTTGTGCCGATTTGTGCTGCACTGACCGTATATTTTGCTACTGCCATCGGCTTTATGGCGCCTTTCGGTGCTATCGAAGTGCCGTGGACCACGCCTCCGCTCATCAGCGGTTTCATTCTGGGCGGTTGGCGCGCTTCGGTAGTTCAGTTGCTCATTATTCTGGAATCCTGTGTGATTTACTATCCATTCTTCAAAAAACAGGATGCACTGGCTTATCAGGAAGAACAGGAAGGAGAACCATCTTGAATATCGAAAAGCAGTTTCCGGAGGGCTTTCTCTGGGGCGGTGCAGTCGCTGCGAATCAGTGCGAAGGCGCTGCTTTTGAGGGTGGAAAAGGCCTTTCCGTGGCAGATATTGCGCCCAAAGGCGTTCGTGGACCGTATGACAGCGCAATTGTTCCGAATAAGTACTATCCGCATGCACAGGCAGTGGATTTCTATCACCGATATCCGGAAGATCTTGGTTATATGAAGGAACTAGGCTTAAAATGCTTCCGTACATCCATCGCATGGTCACGTATTTTTCCGAAGGGCGACGAGGCCGAGCCAAACGAAGAGGGCTTGCAGTTTTATGACCGTCTGTTTGATGAGATTCACCGCGACGGTATGGAACCGCTGGTGACGATTTCGCATTATGAGACACCGCTGTATCTGGTAGACCATTATGGTGGTTGGCGCAACCGGAAAATGATTTCATTTTTCCTTAAGTATTGCAATGTCATCTTCCAACGATATCACAACAAGGTCAAATACTGGTTGACCTTTAACGAAATGAACAATGTCCACAACTTCCCCTTTGTGGCAGGTGGTTTCCGTGTAGCGGAAGGAGAAAATGAAGTAGAAGCGGTCTATCAGGCATCGCACTATATGTTTGTTGCAGCGGCGCAATCCGTCGCGCTGCTGCATCAGATTGACCCCGCCTGTCAGATCGGCTGCATGATCAGCACCAGTACGTTATACCCAGCCACCTGCCGGCCAAATGATGTTTTTGGTGCCTATACCGGACAGCGAAGAAAGTACTTTTTTGTGGATGTGCCGGTCAACGGCCGCTATCCGGGGTATATCAAGCGTGTATGGCGTGAAAATAACGTGCATCTGGAAACTCGGCCCGAAGATTTTGTGGCGCTGAAAAACACGGTGGACTTTATTGGCTTTAGTTATTATCGGAGCAGCACCTACGAGGATGGCAAGCAGCTGCACAGCGACACCGGCGGTTTTATCTCCGACCCCAATCCCTATCTCAAAAGCACAGATTTCGGATGGCAGATTGACCCCATGGGTTTGCGTTTGGTGTGCAACGAACTGACGGATTTGTTCCACAAGCCGTTGTTTATTGTCGAAAATGGCATCGGTACACGAGAAACACTCGTTAACGATACGGTAGAGGATGATTACCGCATCGACTTTGTGCGGCAGCACTTACTGGCAGTACATCAGGCCATTCTGGACGGATGCAATATTATGGGATACACTTACTGGGGTCCATTTGATATTGTGTCGGCAGGTACTGCACAGATGGAGAAAAGATACGGCTTTGTCTATATTGATAAAGATGATAACGGGAACGGTTCCCTCAAACGTTATAAAAAAAAATCCTTTGCGTTTTATCAACAGGTCATTGCAACCAATGGCTCGTGCCTGTTTGAATAAAAGAAATGGCTTAGTACAGGTAATACCATCAAAAAAAAGAAAGCGAGGAATATACTATGAGAAAAATTATTTTGTTGTGTTCGGCGGGTATGAGTACCAGCATGCTGGTAGAAAAAATGAAGCAGGCGGCACAAGCGGAAAACTACGAATGCACCATCAGTGCGCACGCAATTGCAGAGGCTGCTGAGTATGGTGCAGATGCCGATATCGTTCTGCTTGGGCCTCAGGTACGCTTTAATCTTGCTAAGGTGAAAGGGATGGTGTCCTGCCCGGTGGAGGTCATTGACATGGCCGCATATGGCCTGATGGATGGCAAAAAGGTCATTGCGTTTGTAAAGAAAGTGCTGGGTGATTGATCATGCAGGAATTGGAAGCCATTTGCTTTCAGATGATTAGCGCCGTTGGTACGGCAAGATCGATGTACATTGAAGCGATTCATTTAGCAAAGGCCAGTGAATTTGAACAGGCGCAGGAAATGATGCGGCAGGCGCAACAGAATTTTGTAGAGGGGCATCATGCACATGCCAAGCTCATTGAAAACGAAGCTGACGGCAACCAAACGCCTTTCTCGTTAATTCTCATGCATGCAGAAGACCAAATGATGAGTGCAGAAGCATTTGGCATTCTTGCCGAAGAATTCATCGAAATCTATAAGCAAATAAAACAGTAAATTTGCTGGACAGATAGATTTTAGCGTGAAGCTGTCCCAAACTATGTGTAAACCTCCGATGTGGTGTGGCATAAAAGCACCACATCGGAGGTTTTTTCATCTGTCCAGAACGCATCGCAGTCAGGACAAATATGCCCGCCCGCCAAGAGAAAATTCGTGAGCTGCTACAGATGGCAAGCTGCGGCAGCGTGGATGACATTCAACATCTATACAAAGAAACCATTGCCGAGTTCATAGAAAGCAGTTTGAAGGCTGAACTGGAGGACGCGTTAGGCTACAGCCAGTATGACTACAAAGATAAAGACATAGATAGCAAACTGCTGACAACGGTGTGTATGAAAATCATAAGGCCACCTCCCTACTGTCACACCGATTCCAGACACATCCACAGGGTTTATAATCTCCTCGCGTGCATATCCTGCATCCGCACAAAGCCCCTGCCCTGGTGTTACGCTGACACCACAGCAGGGGCACTGCCGGAATAAGGGGAAGTTGATTCCGGCAAACACTTTGTTGTTTTTTATGACAGGCTGTTTTGTGCTTTGAGCCACGGAATAACATCTATGAGCGTTTCGCACACTGCATCTACTTTTTCAACAACCTCTTGCCGCGGTATATCCAGATCCGGAACCCATATTGCATGCATTCCTGCACAATGCGCAGCCTCCAGTCCTCTGCCGGAGTCCTCCAGCACCAGACATTCCGGGGCTGAAACCTCCAGACGCTCGGCAGCCAGCAGAAAGCTCTCCGGCGATGGCTTCGGCTGATGGAAATCCCCTCCACCGATTATTACCGGAAAATACTCAGCCAAATCTGCCATCTCAATATATTGCTGCACCACATGCCGCGCCGAACCTGATGCCACAGCAGTTTTTATGCCATGGTCGCACAAAAAGTTCAGCAGCTCCCGCAGACCGGATTTACAGGGAATTCCCTGCTCCGCAAACAGTTTTTCCATCTCTTTTCTGACACCTGACCAGCAGACATCATATGTATACGCGGGATCAATCGCACCAAAAGCGTTTGCAAATATTTGTGCGCTTGCCTCAAAATCAGCCCCGCACATCTGCCGCTTCATATCAATGGTAAACTGCAAGCCGCGCTTAGCACAGGCTGTTTGAAGCATGTGAAAGGCCACCCGCTCGGTTTCGAACATCAGTCCGTCCATGTCGAAAATCACCGCATGAATCACACGTTTTCTCCTTTTTATCCGGGAGAGTTACTTTGGCAGCAGATCGCTCACCTGTTTGTCCCCGAACGTCTCGCTCCACACCTTATCAAAACCCTTTACCGATTCCGCCGTTGCAGGATGCGCAATCAGCGCATCAAACAGGGCCGGTGCAATCGTCACTGCCTGACAGCCGCAAACAGCCAGATTTTTGATCTGGTCCACTGTGCGGAAGCTCGCTCCAATCACCTTGCACGGATATCCGCCGTTTCGGAAAGCCGTCACCATTTCCGCCACACAACCGACTCCGTCAGCACCCATATTATCGATATGGCTGACATAGGGCGCCACATAGTCCGCACCCGCCTTTGCCGCCACCAGCGCCTGCATCATCGAGTGCACCACGGTAACCGCGACAGGGATTCCGGCCTGCTTGCACAGGCGGACTGCCCGATATCCCTCTTTTACCGCCGGAATTTTGACAACGAACTGCGCGCCGAAATAGCTTTGCAGCATTTTCGCCTGCTCAAACATCTCTGTCGCCGTAGAGCCGGTTACCTGTACAAAAACTTTGGCCCCATTTTCATCGGCATACTTTTTATATTCGGCCATCAGCACCGAAACGGACTGCTTGGCCTGCGTAAAAATCTTAGGATTGGTGGTAAAACCATCAATCGGAAAATATTGTGCAATCTCTTTGATTACATCAATATCTGCAATGTCCACATAAAGCTCCATTTTGTTCTCCTTTCGATTTGCAGTTTATCACATTACCGAAATTCTTCCAGAAGCGACAGCGCCTGCGTCTGATTTTGTGCAAGACACAGCGCATTGCGCAGCTTTTCATCACGGCTAAGCTCCATAATATTCTCCAGAATGTGCAAATGCTTTTTCTGATCCGGGGAGGACAGCACAAATAAAAAACGGATTCCTTCGCGGTCCATAATGGTCAAGCCTTCACGGTAAATGGTCAGGCGCAGTCCCAGCGTCATCACACCATCCTGCGGTCTGGCATGCGCGATTGCAATATCCTCACTGATGACAAAATAAGGCCCGTGCGCCTTGCCCAGCGCAATCATTTTATCCACATAGCTTTGCTGAATACAGCCGCAGTTGAGCAAGGGATCTGCGGTTTTGCGAATCTCGTCTTTCCAGTCTCCCTCCGCACGGTCTGCGAATCGAATGCCATAAGTGCACAGCATGCCATGCAAATTTGCCAAAGCTGGCTGCGGCAGGTTGACCAGCGGACCTTCCGCATTCAAATATTGATTCAGCTCCTCCCGAATCCGAATATAGGTCGAATCATCCACATTTTGGCGCACAATACGCAGCAGCATCCGCAGCTGCATGCTGTCCGGGCTGGATTGGATATCCAGCAGCGCCATCAGGGTGGCAATATTCGCCTTATCTTCATTTGTCAAGATGGGCCGCACCCGAATCAGGGGATAGCGGCAATCAAACGATACGGTTGAGATGACAAAATCAATTTTCTTATCCGTAGCATACTCATTGATTTCTCCCGCTCGCACCACATCTTCCACGATAATATTGTTAAACTTGGTTTCAATTTCCGCACGCAGCAGTTGAGCGCTGGTTGTGATACTCGGACAGGTGATCAGCACATGTGCCACCTCTGCCTGACGGCTGGCTGTGTGCATCGCCACACCGAAATGCAGCGTCAAGTATGCTATCTCACCCTCATCCACAGGATACGGAAAGTCCTGCATCATCCGTTCGCAGCATGACTTCGTCATACAGAATAACTCTGAATAATTCTGTTGGATATCCTCGCGCAAGGGATTGATATGCGGCACTTTATTGCGATAATTATAGCAGGAAAGCTTCATGTGCATATAAATTGCATGAATCAAATCCTGCTTGTTTTCAAAAGAAACGCAGGCGACGATTTCAAAAATATCAATCAGGCGCTTGGTACATTCCCAAAGCTCGATTTCCTCCGACCACATATCCGCATAGGTGCTGCCATTGCTGAAGTTCATCATGCAAATTGCCAGATATGTCTTTTCGTGCTCCTGCAAATCGGCGAATATTTCATTAACCATATGCAGTTCGCGGGTCTTTTGAATCATCTCCGCATCAATAATGGACATGCTGCCCGCGCTTGGCTTGGAATGAATCATGAGAAGCAGATACACGATCTCGAGCAGCCCCTCCTCGGTCAGGCTGAGCGAAAGTCCAGTGCTGAGCCGCCGCATTTTCTGCATATACTCCGAAATACATCCGGCATCGAAAAAATCAATCTGTTCCCGCGGCGCATTGCATATCAGATGGGAAATATGCAGCTGAAACACGGTGCGCATGAGCAACAAATCTCCCTGCACATAGTAACCCGCCTGACGGGAATTGAGAAGTTCCAGCTGAAAGGCTGCCAATTCCTTTTTGACGTCGGTCAAATCCGAAAAGATAATGTTGCGGGAAAGCTCGAACTTATCCTGCAGCGTTTTCAGCCGCAACGGTTGTGTCGCACAAATGGCAGCGCATATGATATACGAGATCCGGTCTTTTTTGCTCAGCTGTGTATTTTCTTTTGCCAGCCAGGACTGCGCAGCCGTACGCTGTGAATCGGTCAGACAAAAGCCGTCCGACTGCGCTTCCAATTCATCCGCACCCAACTGTTTGAATAAATGCCGCAGATTGTTCAGACTGTAATATACGGTTCGCTTGGATACACCGGTCAGGCGAGCCAGCTCCGCAGCGGAAGACGCCTTTTCTCTTTTGATGAGCAAGTGTAATATCTGCCGCTCATTTGGCGTGAGCTGGATCATAATTGCTGCCACAGTGCTTCCCTCCGTCTATCCTTATCTATGCATTGACAATTTCCTGATACAACGCAGCCGCATCCGTCATTTGAACACATTTCTGCACACGCGCTTCATCCATCAGAATCTCCGCCAGTTCCTGCAGCATTTCCAGATGACTATTGGAATCCTGCGCACAAAGTGTTACAAACAACCGCACCGGATCCTCCGGCTTGTCGAAAAACGCAACCGGTTTGCGAATCACCGTAACCGCCAGCTGCTGCCGGATGACACCGTCTTCCGGTCGGGCGTGTACCAGAGCAATATCTTTGCCCACGATATAATAGGAGCCATGCTCCTCGGTCAATTGAATGACACGTTTGGGATAATTATCCGTGATATATCCCTGCTCTACCAGCAGATGGGTAGAAACATCAATGGCCTCGCGCCAGTCCTTTACACAATCTATGATACGGACATTTTCGGGCTTTAAATATGCAGCGATTTTATTTGGCATAGCCTTTCATGCTCCAATCAAAGATTTAAATTTCTGCTCCAGCTCATCGTAATCGGTCAGGCTGTTCAGCGCAATTGTCGGGCCGTATTTTTCACATTCTTCCTTGATATCCGCCGCGCAGATAAACAAATCGGCAACACCCGGACCTGCATCATACACGCCGGCATGATTGACGCTGACATCGTCCATGCCGAGCTTTTGCAGCACTTTTTTCACGTTCATTTCCACAAGGAAGGAGGAGCCAAGACCGGACATGCAGCAGCAAAGAATACGATTGATTTTCATACTATAACCTCTTTCTTCATAACCGAAAACACATTCTAATTGTTTAAACAGCGCCGCATCACACATCGTGCGGGATGCTTTCCCATCCGAGGGCATCCTGCCGCGCGGCGCTGCTTCCGACTACTTTTCCTCGCGTTCGGTCATGCCCGGCTTGCTCTTGGTCAGAGCCGAGTATACCATAGGCAGGAAGAAAAGTACAACACAAATTACCGTAAAGATGGCACTGCCTGCCGTGCCGCCGAACTGCGTGATAAACATACCGAATACGGATGCATCCGCGCCGCCAAACGTCGTACCGTCCACGAGCACATGACCGAACTGGATCAACATTGCCGGGAAAATGGCAATGCAGAAGCCGGTAACCACAGAGGAAATGACAGCGCCGCGCAGACCGCCTTCCTTATTGCCCAAACAACCTGTCGTTGCACCATAGAAGAACGAGGTGAACAATGTGGGCAGAATCAGCGGCAATTCGAACGAAGTTCCCGCCAGAGCCACTTGTAGGAAGAATGCGCCGATTGCGCCAACCGTTGCACTGAGGAATCCAATCAGGACAGAATTGGGCTGATACGGATAAATAATCGGGATATCCAGCGCAGGAACCGCGTTGGGAATAAACTTGTCCGCAATTCCCTTGAAGGCAGGCACCAGTTCTGCAACAACCATGCGAACGCCGGCCTGAATCACATAAATCGAAACCGCAAACTGAACACCATAAGTAATAGAGAAAATGATGAAATTGGTATCGCCCAGCGTTTCCGCAGCCAGCTCGGGCGTCGTTACCATTGTCAGACCGCAAACCGCAAGATACACAATCGTCATGGCCAGCGACAAAGAGATGGTCAAGTCGCGCAGCACATTCAGATTTTTGTTCATCTTGATTTCTTCAGCATCCGAGTTCTTGTTGCCGACCAGCTTAGCAACCACGACTGCAATCCAGTAATACACCATGCCGGAGTGACCGATTGCCAGATCCTTGGAGCCGGTGCACTTGCAAACAGTCTTGTAAATCATAGCGGGCGCGCAAGCCATATACGTGCCGGTGAGCAAACCGCCGCACAAAATTGTCTGCCACATGGGGAAGCCCAATCCGTTCATGGCGATTGCACAGCAGGTGGATACCCACATGACTTCGTGTCCGGTCAGATATACAAAACGGAACTTGGAAAAACGCGCAACCACAATGTTGACCAGAAATGCCAGCACCATGATACCGGACAAAGCCGCGCCAAACTGTGCCGATGCGACCGCAAAACAGGACTCGTTTACCGGCAAAGTACCCGTCATATTGAGCGCACCCTGCATCATGGAATTGAGCGGGCCGATGGATGTCTGAACAATGCCTGCGCCACTGCTGATCAGCGTGAAACCAACAATCGTTTTAATCGTTCCCTTTAAGCAATCGGCAGCAGGCGCCTTTCTAATCAATAAACCGACCAACGCGATCAAAGCAATCAGAATGGTTGGATTAGAAATAAACTGAACAAAGAAGTTCAGGATCGTTTGAATAATTACCATTTCTTTTCCTCCACTTTACCAAGTATTCTTGTAGGCACCTATCATGCTCATAGTATATTCGTTTATAAGGCTAAAAAAAAGTCCCATTTGCTTCATCGATGAACGCGCAAAATTTGGAACGTCCTGTCGATTGCACACCCGCGTCTGCATACATCCGTATCTTGGTCAGAAGATAAGTCGGTCCTTTCCCCCATTTCCAATCGGCCGTGTATTCCTCCAATGCAAAAGCACTCAAAGCACTTTTTGTGCCTTGAGCCCTCGTTCTTCCTTTTTCACGCGTTTTCCTCGGATAACTTACGCGTTTTTATTAGGGCGGTAACAGGGTGTTCAAGGCTAAATCATGATCTCATTTTTGATGCTCCTGCCTCACGAACATTGCGTACTGCGTTATGATTGCGATCCATCGTCATGCCACAAAGAAAGCCGTCAGATCGCAAAATCTGACGGCTTTTTGATGATAGTCTTCGTTCCCGGCCCCGACTTACTGCGGCTGTTCCGGCGTAAATTTTGAAGTACGGATCACATCCTGCATTCTTGCAATCCATTTATCCAGCAGCTTCTGCCACCGCTCGGTATCAATATAGGGATTTTCCCCATGCTGACTCTTGATCGAAAACAGATCGATTTGATCCGGATGCGAAGGAATGACCACATCCACCGGAATGGTCTTCAGTCTCTCCAGCGAATGAATATAATCCTGACGCAAATGCAGCGGCAAGGGGCGCTGTTCCAATATTTCATCCAGCATGGTGACCACACCGATGCCGCCCATCAAGCCACACTGATATACCTTTCCATCCTCGGTTTGCTCAAAAATAAACGAATACGTTCCTTCCGTATGGCCTGGGGTGAAAAGCGTGCGGATTACCACATTGCCCAAGCGAATCGGCTGCTCCTCCTGATAAAATCCATCGACATCAAAGTCCGCATATTCATGTCCTTCGGTGAGGATATACTCTTTCTTTTCCGTCAAAACTGGAAGTTCCTCGCGTCCAATGTACATCTTGGCTCCGGTATACTCTTTCACGATTCTTGCAGCGCCGATATGATCGTAATGCGCATGGCTGAGCAAAATCAGTTTAATGTCACGCGGATCATATCCCACTTTGCGAATCGACTCAAACAACTGATAGGTGAAACAGGGCATCGCTGTATCAATCAGGATGAGCCCATCGCCGCTGTCAATGAGGAAACATCCAACATACTGATTGCCCACATAATAGGTGTTGCCGATCATACGAAACGGTTCCACCTGATAGTTGTATGGATGATCGAAGAAATCCTTAAAAACCTCCATGTGCTTTTGAACTGCACCCCATTTGTTAGACAGTATGATATACTGGATAACAAGTGGGGTGCTTTATTATGCCAAAAGGAATACCAAACAAACGCTACACACCAGAATTCAAGAA
>NZ_JBQKJR010000055.1:0-20614 GCF_052117165.1 Agathobaculum sp. LCP25S3_E8 | reverse complement strand
ACATGAACATGAAGCACTTGGAGGCGGCTCTGTACGACGCCTCTATTGCCGGCTGACTTCATTCAGCCGGAGCCTGCAAATAATTTTGCGCATAAATCTTGACGGCACCAACGACCGACAAATCTGCAAAATGATTTGCCGGTCGTTTTTATTTTCATTCCCCTGATATCGGAAAAATGCGTCCGGCATTCACTCCGGACGCATTTTTTAAAACAAATTCACCACACCTATCACGCTGTGTGATGCAATCAGCATAATGATACCCGCCGTAACAACACCCGCCAAAATAGACAGCAGCGCCTTGGTTTTTGGCATTTTCAAAATAGTAGCAATCAGCGCACCCGACCACGCTCCGGTACCCGGCAACGGGATTGCAACAAACAAGAACAAGCCAATACGTGCGTATTTGGTAACCTGATCGGTTTTGGAAAGCAATTTCTGCTTATAGGCTGTCGCAAATTTGGTCAACGGCGGCAGCGTGCACACCCAGTCCAAAATTTTTTCACCGAAAAACAGCAAAAACGGAATAGGAATCATATTTCCAAAAATGGCCAATGGAATCAATGTGGCCTCTGGCATACCCGCCATAACACCCAGCGGTACTGCACCGCGCAGCTCCACCAACGGCACCATCGAAATAATGACAACTGCCAGCTCACGTCCTGCGCCGAGCAGCCAGTTGAATAAATCGGCAAACATATTTTTATCCTCCGAAATGAACAGATACTTGATTATAATACACGAATTTTTCCCATAAAGCAAGGTCTTTTCCCCATAATTTGTTTGACACATCCCTCCTGCGGGGATATACTATGGATACATCGGTAATCGAGGTATTGGAGGTGCTTCTATGTCGCGTAAAAAAAGTAATCCCGCTTTTCCAGGCAGCAATACACTGCTTGTCCTCGCACTGCTGGAAGATGAGGATAAATACGGCTATCAAATCATTCGAGAGCTGGAATGTCGATCCGATCAGACCTTTTCCATGAAAGAAGGCACCCTCTACCCGATTCTTCACGGATTGGAAGCGCACGGCGAAGTGCGCTCTTACGAGCGCGCGTCCGATGCAGGGCGTTGTAGGCGATATTATCAACTTACCCGCCAAGGCGTCAAAACGCTGGCTCGCTGCCGGCGCGAATGGGAATCCTTCTGCAAGCAATTTGGCAAGGTAGTCGGAGGTGAGGCGTGTGTCCTCGGATGAACGCATTACCCACTATCTCAATCAAGTGTGCCATCATTTATTCTGGCCACCCTACCGCGCGCGGGTGCGGCGTGAATTGACCGATCACATCCTATCCCGCATAGAATATCTGGAAAATGAACGCGGCGATTCGCATGATGAGGCTGTCACTACCGCGCTGCTCGGCCTTGGAGACCCGGACACTTTGGGAGAAATGCTGCGGTGCGCTCGTTTTCCGGTCAGTTATCTGTTTTGTCTGCTACTGACCTTTCTAATTTGGGCCGCGATTGCCGGCTGTCTGGTTTATCTGCTATTATATTTCTTTTTTTAAAAGCGTTCTGCATGCATTCCATTGTGCAGAACGCTTTTCATGTTCTCTGCTCTCGAAACAGTACCCACAGACGAAAGGCCGTTTGTACGGCGCATGCTACCAAAATAATGCCAAAGGAAATCGCACCTGCTTCACGAATAAACATGCCGCCATACTGTGCAAAAGCCTCCATATCCCCCTGCACCAATGCAAGTGTGGTATAGTATAAATCACCGCCTGGAATCAAGGGAACCAGCATAGGGACCAGCAGGGTGATAACCGGTATTTTCATCAAACGAGCCAAAATTTCCGCCAATACCGCCGTTGCCAGCGCAGCTGCAAAAAACGCAATCACCCGGTCGTGATAAACCTGCATGCCAAGCAGGTAAAAAATCCAGTTTGCCGCACCACCCAGCGTAATTGCTAGAAGCCGCCCACCGGACATATGAAATAGCAATCCAAATCCCAGTGCACCAACCGTCGCCATCAACACCTGCTGTATCATTTGAGCGTTCATACTGCGCCTCCTAATTGCATCAGTACCAGCGCGCACCCCGCAGCAATGGCAATCGCACGAAGCAGTGCTTCACACGCTCCCAAAAGACCGCTGATGGTATCGCCGACAATCATATCACGCAGCGAAGTCACCAGCGCAATGCCCGGAATCAGCAGCATAATATTGCCGATGATAATATAATCCAATCCTTGGCCCAGCCCCATTTTAACCGTAATCAAGGCAGCGAAGCACATAACCGCAGCACTAATTACCGTCAACACAATTGGCTGAAGGCTGATACGTGCTCCGACACGCCCTACCGCATACAGCACCATACTGCATAGCATAGCCGCGATGCCATCCCGCCATGTTCCACCAAAGAATACCGCAAACGAACCCGCGATGAGCAAATATGCCACGGGCAGTCTCCATTTTGAATCCTCCGGCATACTGCGAATAGTCTCAATCCGCGCATGTAACTCCTCCAGCGGCAGCGGACTCCGGCAAACCTCACGTGAAAGCGCATTGATCGCTTCAATTCTCCGCATATCGGTTTCACGCCTTAGAATCCGCCGGGTCTGCGTGAACACCTCTCCTTCCGCTGTCTGCGCGGTTACTACCATGCTGGCTGTAATCGTCAGCACATCAGCTCGGGCGAACCCATATGCATGCGCCATGCGGCGAATGGTATCCTCAACACGAGCAACCTCCGCCCCCGCGGTCAACAACAGTTCTCCTGCATCCAGTATCGCAAACAAAACCCGCTCCTGCTGCTGCATATCAGTCATCCCTCCCGATATCTTCTCGGGTTGTCACCGCCGTTTTACTTATAGCAAAGGTGCAAACAGACGCAATACGCTTGCCGCAATTGAGCGCAGCCAACGAATCTTGTGCAGCCACTCATCGGTAATGGGGCGACTGACGTTAATTGTTTCCAGAATATCCTGCTTGACGGCACCCACTACAGAACTGTTGTAAAAACAAGTAGCACATTCAAAATGAAGAAAAAACGACCGAAAGTCCATATTGATGGTACCGACCACTGCTGTTGTATCATCTGACACAATGCTTTTTGCATGCAGAAATCCGGGACGGTATTCGTAAATCTTTACCCCGGCGCGATGCAGCTGCTGATAATACGAGCGAGTAATCATATAAACCAGCTTTTTATCCGGAATGCCTGGTGTTAGAATACGCACATCCACGCCGGATTGCGCTGCAATGGTCAGTGCCGTAATCATCTCGTTATCCAGTACCAGGTAAGGTGTCGTGATATAAACATAGTCGCGCGCATTATGGATGATTTGCAAATAAATTGATTCACCAATATTCAAATCATCCAACGGAGAATCTGCAAAAGGTTGCACATAGCCATCCGGCGGCAATTTTGCAGTCGGCAGATAGGCGTCCAGCGGCGGAACCGTCTCCCCTGTCACATACTCCCACATTTGTAGGAAGAGCGAGGTCATATTTGCCGTTCCCTCACCGCGCAGCATGATGCCGGTGTCCTTCCAATGTCCGAAACGCACCTTTTTGTTGATATATTCATCCGCCAGATTGATACCACCCATATAGCCGACGTTCCCGTCAATAATCATCATTTTGCGATGATTGCGGTAGTTCAAATAGGTGTTTAGCGTTGGAATAAAGCGGTTGAATCGAACTGCACGAATGCCGAGCGAAATCAGATACCTGTCATAATGCTTCGGCAGTGTGGCGATCGAACCTACGTCATCATAGATTACCCGAACATCTACGCCTTCCCGCACCTTTTGCTTGAGGATATCGAGAATGGTATTCCACATGACGCCTTCCTCGATGATAAAGTACTCAAAAAAGATAAATTTATGCGCCCGCTTTAGTTCTTCACACATGGAAGCAAACATTTCCTCCCCCAAACGGAAATAATGCGCTTCTGTGTTTGTCCAGGCGGGCATACCGTCCAAAGACTCAATATACCGTGC
Source organism: Agathobaculum sp. LCP25S3_E8 (assembly GCF_052117165.1). NCBI lineage: Bacteria > Bacillati > Bacillota > Clostridia > Eubacteriales > Butyricicoccaceae > Agathobaculum > Agathobaculum sp. LCP25S3_E8. The sequence goes on along the minus strand of NZ_JBQKJR010000055.1, from coordinate 16,664 downwards.
GCGTGATGCATGGCGCGGATACCGCTCGGCCAGCTCTTCCGTAGCCGGCGTGCGCATATAATCCTTAAAATCAGGCGGATTCGGCTCATATTTGTGCTGTGTGCGCGCACGATTAAGCGGCGTATTGCCCCAAAGCAGATAAAACAGTCCGCCAAAAAGCGGCAAAAGCAAAATAACAATAATCCACGTAATTTTATAAGTCGGATTATCGTATTTGCGAACCAACCAGATTACAATAATGACACTGAGCACCGTCAATGCATGCGGCATCCAGCTTGAGGTTTCACTCAGCCAACCCAGTCCATACATCACAATCAGCAGCTGCAATGCCAATAAAAAGCCGCCCACGATCCGGCGGTCGCCCAACAGGCGCCCTACTAGTCTGCGCATAACCCGACTCCTTTCATCAAAAACTTTCACATATATCATGATAGCGCACCAAATTGTAAAAGTCAATCTACATGCATTGCCCTGTTTACAAATCTGTGATAAGATAAAGTATACAAATTTAAAATTCTTTACCGGAGGACGATAGCAATGCCCCATACCCCTGTTCCTGCCGATGAACTGTCGGCCCGTCTTGACCGTTTACGCCATGCTTTGGAGCAGCGTGATCCCGCATGGTCCATGATGATTCTGGAAAACAAGATTGATCTTTATTATTTCACCGGCACAATGCAGGAAGGCGCGCTCGTCATCACCCCGGAGGAAGCGACCTTGTTTGTACGGCGTTCTTACGACTGCGCACAGCAGGAATCACTTTTCAGTGATATTCGCCCGCTTGGCAGTTTCCGTGGCATTGCAGAAGCCTTTTCCAATATACCGGAAACCGTCTATGTTGCATCACGCACTATGACGTTGCAAAAGCTGACCATGCTCAACAAGTATCTGCCCTTTATCCCCAAACCTGCGGATGACATACTAAGCCAACTGCGTGCAGTGAAGAGCCAATATGAACTGGACTGCATGCGTCAGTCCGGCCGCCTACACCAGCAGGTGATTGAGCAGATAGCACCTGCCCTGCTTCGCTCCGGTGTCAGTGAGGCACGCCTTTGCAGCGAAGTTTGCACTGCGATGCTGGACCGCGGCGCCATGGGTATTTCCCGCTTCAATCAGCCTGCGGCAGAAGATGTGTTGGGCGTTGCCAGCTTCAGTGAAAACAGTCTGCGTGCAGCAGCTCTCGACAGTCCGTCCGGCACGGTTGGCACCTGCATCGCCATGAAGTCCATTGGCTCTTCTGAGCGACGTCTGCACGAAGGTGATGTGGTGTTACTGGACATCCCCTGCGGCATGCATGGTTATCACACCGACAAAAGTATTACTTTCTATTACGGAGAACTGAGCCGCCATCCGCAAGGCAGCCTGATTCGTACCGCGCGAGAGCAATGTGTGTTTCTGGAAAACGAAGCCGCAGCCATGATGAAGCCGGGTGCTGTCCCGGCCGAAATTTACGAAAAACTGCTTGCTTGTGTCGATCCCACTTTCCGCAGCGGCTTTATGAATGCCTGCAAATTTTTCGGCCATTCCATTGGATTGACGATGGATGAAACCCCGGTTTTGGCTAGAGGCTTTAACGAACCGCTAACTGCCGGTATGACGCTCGCTGTCGAGCCCAAAATTGCATTGGACGGTATTGGTCTGGTCGGCTGTGAAAACACCTATGAAATTGTGACTCAAGGTCCTGCACGTTCTCTGACTGGTGCGTGTGATACCACTTTAGAAATCATCGGCTAAATCCATCCCGTCTGAAAGGAGTATGCCCATGTATCCGTTTACGCTTGTTACCGATTCCACCATTGACGAAACTGCTTCTTATTTTTCCCAGAATGCAATCAAGTGTGTGCCACTCGCTTTTACCATTGATAACCGTACCATTGAAGAAGACTGCGGCCAAACCGTATCTTTCCATCAGTTTTACGATTTGCTGCGTCAGGGTAAGCAGTCGAGCACCTCACAGGCAAAGCTTGATACTTTCCTGACCATCTTCCGTGAAGCACTGGACGCTGGTCAGGATGTGCTGTATATCGGTTTTTCGTCCGGCCTGTCCGGAACATTCCATGCTGGATGTATGGCACGCGACGAGTTGGTTCCACTCTACCCGGATCGAAAAATTTTCTGTGTAGATTCGCTTTCCGCTACTGGCGGCGAGTACCTGCTTGTAGACAAAGCACGTGAAATGCGCGACAGCGGGTGCACCGCCGAAGTGACGGCTGCCGCCATCGAGCAAATGCGTCTGCATGTCATTCATCTGGTCACTGTAGATGATCTGGGCCATCTGCACCGCGGTGGACGGCTTAGCAAAACCTCTGCTGTTGTCGGCAGTCTGCTGGGAATCAAACCACTCATCTGGGTGGATAACGAAGGCAAGCTCAGTGTATGCGGCAAAGTGCGCGGACGGCAGAAAGCCATTCAGTATTTAGCTGATCGAACTGTACGGGAAATGTCCGATAAAAAGCAAATTGTCCGTATTTGTCACGGCGATTGTCCGGAAGATGCGCAAAAGCTGGCGGATCTCCTGAAAAAAAGCGGCGTGCAATCGGATATTCGCTATATTGGCACGGTCATCGGTTCACATACCGGTCCCGGTGTGCTGACAACCTTTTTCTTTGGCAGTGACCGCAAACCAGAATAACGTTTACCCGGCAAAAAAATCAGTAAACCGTGTCATACTCCACAGTTTCCCGTTTCTCCCATCTACAAAAACTCCCTCTATCAAACATAGAGGGAGTTTTTTTGTATCATTTCTTTTTTGGTTTTCCTCTCATCCAATTGTGAGGTAAAGGTGATTAAAAATTAATGGTTGCCATGACTTCGGAAACATCCGGCTTGGTCGAAATCAATCCCTCGTCATACATCCAGTCGATATTTTCCTGCCAGCAGGATTCGCTTTGGCTGAGGAACGGCGCATCTGCGGTTTCCATCAGGGGCAGAAGCGTCTGGCAGGACTGCTTTTCCACATCCGGATCAAGCGGGAAATTGGATTCGTCCTGGTTGTCCAGCAGCACCTGCAGCACTGTGTCCGTATCGTTTTTGAAGTCATCAAAGCCCTTCTGGCAGGCTCGCAGGAATCCTGCGAGTACATCCGGCTCGTTTTCAATCATCTCATCATTTGCCAGAAAGATACCTTCATAGTACTGCGGAACACCGTAGTCATCTGGGAAGAAATAATTGACCTCAAAGCCTTCCTTCTCCATCTGCGGCACTTCGTGGTTGACCAAACAGCCAATCGTCGCGTCGACATTGCCCGTCACCATCGAACTCATCAGGTCAAAGCCAACATCCACCATCTTCACGCTCGACGGGTCCTGCCCACTGCTTTTCATGATGCTGTTCACAAGCGCCTCGGAAAGCTCAGTGCCCGCATAACCGATCGTCTTACCAACCAGATCTGCCGGCTCAGTGATGTTCTTTTCCTTGAGTGACAGAATAATGTTCAGCGGCGCCTGCACCACTGCACCAATCGACTTGACCGGCACATTCTGTTCGACACGTGCCTGAATAACATCCTGCTGATAATACAGGCCAATGTCTGCCTTGCCGGCAGCAACCATGCTCATCGCGTCATTAACACCTGCAGGCGGCTGAATGTTGACCGTCAGGCCCTCCTCGGCAAAATAACCGGCCTGCTCCGCCTGATACAAAAACGCATGAAGCGCATTTGGATACCAGTCAAGTACAACGGTCAGTTCACGCAAATCGCTGTTACTATTCTCTGCGTTTTCCGTGTTATTTCCAGCCTTCTGGCCGCCTGCGCAGCCACTCAGCAGCAGCGCACATGCCGCCAGCGCTGCAAAAAATCTCTTTTTCATCTATGTTCTGTTCCTTTCCGTTTCATTTCTATTATAAACTTCCGCGCCAAGTCACAACTTTTTTCTCAACCCACGACACAATCGCTACTGCCACCATTGCCACCACGCTGAGCAGCACGATAGGCGCGAACACCCCTGCGCCGTCCAATTGCGTCATCATACGGCGGCTGAAATAGCCCAATCCTGCCTGTGCGCCCAACCATTCGCCGATCGCAGCGCCAATAATGGACAGCGGAATCGCCATTTTAATGGCCGAAAAGAAATATGGCAGCGCAGCGGGCAGTTTTAGCTTAAGAAAAATCTCTCGCTTGCCCGCGCCAAAGGTTTTGAGCATATCGATCATATCCGTGCTGGCCGATCGGAAGCCGTCAAACACCGTAATGGCAATCGGGAAAAATGTAATCAGCACAGTAACCAGCACCTTGCTCCAGATTGTGTAGCCAAACCAAAGCACAAAAAGCGGCGCGAGTGCCGTGGTCGGAATGGTTTGCGAAGCGACAATCAGCGGATAAAGCATCTTCTCTGCTACTGGGCTGGCATCCATCCATACGGCCAGCATCAGACCAAGCACAATCGAAATTGCAAGGCCAATACCCGTGCAAAGCAGAGTGGCCGGCAGATGGGCGGTCAGCAGCGGACCGCGCAGCTCCCACATACGCACCAGAATCTGCGTCGGCGATGGCAGGATATAGGCCGCATCCATACCCATTGCCCCCGCTTGCCAAGCAACAAGCAACACAAACAGAAACAGCAGCGCAGGAAGATTGGCATTCTCCTTCATACCGCCACCTCCCGCCGAAGCAGGGCGATCAGCTGCTCACGCAGCGCAAGCATTTTAGGCTCGGTCAGGCACGCACGAGTGCGGGGATACGGCGCAGGCACTTCAAACGATACCAGACGGCGTATCGGTGTTTCCTCCACCACCAGCACACGGCTGGACAGAAAAATTGCCTCCTCCACGTCATGCGTTATGAACAGCACGGTCTTGTGATCGCTCTCCCATTGGTCAAGCAGCCACTCCTGCATGTTGATGCGCGTGAGGAAATCCAGCGCGGAAAACGGCTCGTCCAGCAGTAACAAATCTGAGCCGGTCAGAAGCGTGCGCGCAAAAGCCGCGCGTTGCCGCATACCACCGGAAAGCTCATCCGGCCGCTTGTCACCCCAGCCGGACAGGCCGACATGTGCCAATGTCTCGTCTGCATGCTGCACCATTTCTGCGCGGCTGATGCCACCATGGATCTCCATGGGCAGGCACAGATTATCCCGCACAGAGCGCCATGGGAACAGCAGATCACGCTGCGGCATGTAACCGCAGTAGCCGCGCCGCCCATCGATCTTCTCACCGCCAACCAGAATCTCGCCCGACTTTTTGGATAAAAGCTGATTGGTCAGCCGAAAGATTGTGGACTTACCACAGCCTGACGGGCCGATAACCGACACGAACTCCCCTGGCGCAATATGGAATGATAGACCGTCAATGATATTGAAATCCTCACTGTCATATTGGAATACAACATTTTGAAACTTAAGCATGCTTTACATCGCCTCGTTCCACGCCATATCCCAAAACATTGCCTCATAGCGTGAACAAGCGACAAAAATGTCGGTCAATCGCTGAAGCTGTACTTCGGTATAATCCGCACTTAAGCGCTCCATCAGCGCAATTAAGCGCTGATTTTCCGCAGCATAGCTTTCACTGGCATAGCCGCGTACCCACTCACCATAGAAATCGTGGTTTTCTGCATCCGGATAATTTTTGACAATCCACTTTGCGATGTACTCATAGCTAATCGCACATGACAGTACAGCCGCCATGATTTCCGCCGGGCCTTCTTCAGCCGCGACTGCACGCATATAAGCGGTGTAAGACTGGTTGCTCAGCGAGGGCTTAACAGACTCTGCCTGTGTCTCAGTGATCCCCAACCGCGCCATATAGCCGCGATGGATTTCCATTTCACCATTTAGAATGCTGGCCACATAGGATGCGTAGGTGCGCATAATCTCAGGCTCACGAGACTTGACCACACCCTGCGCGAATACTTTAGCGTAATCGAACAGGTACAGGTAGTCCTGCAACAGATAGAAACGGAATTTGTTTACAGCAAGGCTGCCGTCTGCAATGCCCCGGACAAAGGGATGGTTCAGATAACCCGCCCATATTTCCCGGGACGCGTCAAGCAGTCTCTCGGTTGTTTGGTTGTTTTTCAAGGTGGTACCCCCAATGAATGACTTGGACTGACAGCATCTCGCCGACAGCACTTGTTGTGTTTTTCTTAAATTAGTTGAATTTGATGTGCGTTTGCCAGATCATCGGCAGTCAACAGACTGACTGCGTCGATCAGGCGTGTGCGAAAGGAAGCGGTGCCCTCCATCTCTTTACGCACGCGCACCTGCGCTTGTTCTCCGCAATGATTCATCACCTCCGCCGCCGCAACAGCAGCTTCAAAAAGCATATTTGGATTCGCGCCGCAATACAGTGCGGTCAGCGACGTAAGCATGCAGCCGGCACCGGTAATCCGGCCCATCAGCGCACTGCCGCCCCGCAGCACTGCGGTACGTTGTCCATCAGTTATCAGGTCAATCACGCCGGTCAGCATGACAACAGTGCCAGTCTGCTGACTGAACTGGCGCAGCCATGCAGCAGATTCGGCAAGATTTTGCTCAGTCACACGGTCAAGCGCGTTAACTTCCACACCTGCGGCATTCTCTTGTCCCGCTGCAAGCGCACGAATCTCGGATGCATTGCCGCGAATAACCGACACCAGCCCTTCTGCCAGCAAACGGCTACACATTTCGCTGCGCAAACGGCTTGCCCCTGCCGCGACTGGGTCCAGCACAACCGGATGTCCCAGCTGTTTGGATGTACGTGCAGCCAGCAGCATGGCTTCCTGTGCGCGCAGCGCGCCCATGTTCAGTACTAATGCGTCGGCGTGTGCGGTAATTTCCTCAACCTCACGCTCGTCCTGCGCCATGATAGCAGTACCGCCCGCAGCAAGGATGATATTTGCGCAATCATTAATAGTCACATTATTGGTAATCGAATGCACCATTGGACAGACTGAATGGGTATGTGATACGATCTGTTTCAGACTTTCCGTCACCGCAGCGCCCCCTCCAGCTCACCAAATACCTGCGTGCGCTTAAGTGCCGCCAAAACCAAAACAGAAATCGCAGCACCTACTGCGGTCGATACCAGAAAGGATGGCACAAAAGTAAACAGTGCTGCAGCCTTGTTGTTCATCAACACCGCTGCAATCGGGTAAGACGCGATGCCGCCCAAAACACCCGTACCGAAAACTTCACCGACATACGCGACCGGCAGCTTGGGCAGCAGTTTATACGCAACGCCGCACAGCAGTGCGCCAATCATCGAGCCAGGAAACGCCAGCAGACTGCCAAGTCCCAGCAGATTCCGGATGAGCGAGGCGGCAAACGCCATGCCAACAGCATACCACGGTCCGAGCAGTACCGCTCCCAGTACGTTAACCATGTGCTGTACAGGCGAGCACTTCGCGCCCAGAACAGGAATGGAAAATAGGCTGCCAACCACGGCTACCGCCACCAGAAGGCCTGCAATTGTCAGTTTACGAACAGATTTTGTTTGCATAGCAACTCACTCCTCCGGGAAAATGCGACAAAAATGATTCAGCGGCCCGCAGCCCGTTCCAAAGCCGGGCGCATGGCGAATGGCGTCAGTTACGTAAGACTTCGCACGGTCCACTGCCTCCGGAATGGAATACCCGAGCGCAAGATTGGACGCAATCGCCGAAGACAACGTGCAGCCAGTTCCGTGTGTGCTTGTGCTATTTAGCTGCACAATCTCATATCGGTGAAAATCTGTACCATCATACAGTACATCTACTGCTCCCGCCATATTCTTTCCGCCTTTCACCAACACGTTGCGGCAGCCCTTAGCATGGATGCGGCGCGCCGCCTCCTCCATATCTGCTGGTGTTGTAATGTGCATATCCGCAATATACTGCGCCTCCGGAATATTGGGCGTCAGAATGTCTGCAAACGGCAGCACGGTCTCGATCAGTGTGCCAACTGAAGCGGGGTCCATAAGCGCATCTCCGTTTTTAGCAAACATCACAGGGTCAATGACCACATGCTGCGGCTTGTATTGCGCAAGCTTGCCTGCAACCGCTTTCATGCACGCAGGCGAGGAAAGCATCCCAATCTTGACTGCGTCCGGCACCATATCTTCAAACACCGCATCGATCTGTTCCTCAATCATCTTAGGGCTAACGTCCTGAATATCAATCACACGAGCAGTATTTTCCGCCACAACTGACACAATCACACTCATACCGAATATACCATGTGCCGCCATTGTTTTCAGATCCGCCTGCACGCCCGCACCACCCGAGCAGTCTGAGCCTGCAATGGTAAGTACCTTCTTCATTCCCGCTTCCTCCTATCATTTCTGCATGAAAAAAAGGACATCCCAATCAGGATGTCCTTTCGCGTCCGAAAATGTCCGCACCCACATGCGGTTCCAACTTGTTCCAGCATCCCTACGTTGGCATTATCCAAATCAGGTAAGGTCGAGGTCGAAACCTCCTCTCAGCCTCCCATAGAAGCTCCCTTGCAATATATTTAAATTATCACTTGTTGGAACATTTGTCAAGCATTCCGCCTATATACGGCTGCATATGCCGCGTCGTCTACCGCTTCCAGCCATTCGTTACTGCCATTTTCACCCGGTACCTCTACCGCAAGATGCGAGAACCAACTATCTGGCGCGGCACCATGCCAGTGCTTCACCCCTACCGGAATATTGACTGTATCCCCCGGATGTAATTCCACCGCAGGCTTTCCCCATTCCTGATAATAGCCCTTGCCGGCTACACAAATGAGAATCTGCCCGCCGCCCTTATCTGCGTGATGGATATGCCAGTTATTGCGGCATCCTGGTTCAAAGGTCACATTGAAGATTCCAACCTGCTCGGTCGATACCGGCGCGAGATAGCTCTGCCCGATAAAATACTGTGCATACGCATCGTTCGGCTGACCGATGGGAAACACCATTTCATTCTGATGCGCAGCTTTGCCATCCACTGCTTGCGCTTCTTCCGTCCATACCTCTTTTGCCATTCGGAACGCTGCCCACGCCTTAGGCCATCCTGCGTAAAACGCGGCGTGTGTCAAGATCTCTGCGATTTCTGTACGGGTGATGCCGTTCTGCTTTGCAGTGGTCAAGTGGTATTGGAACGAAGAATCCACCAGTCCCTGCGCCATCAGGCACACTACCGTCACCAGTGAGCGGTCGCGCAGCGAGAGTTTATCCTCTCTGCTCCACACCTCCCCAAATAACACATCATCATTGAGTTCGGCAAATTTCGGAGCAAAGACACCCAACGAATCCCGTCCCGCCGTCTGCTTGACTGCCATATTAATACGCTTCCTTTCCTGTCATATTCTGCTTCCCATTTCAAACGCAGTTTGCAGCGCCGGATGACCTTCAATTTCCCCTGCATCCGTCACACCGCCTGCAAACACACTACCTGCCAGACGTGCTTTTTCGAAGCAACTGATCCAGCCCTGTAAGCCATGCACTGTGCCTTCCGGCGTTTCCGGATCATCCTCTGCCGCCGCAGTCAGTAAATAAATATCCCGGAAGATATAGTCGGATGGAAACAGCGGATTTGCCCGATCCAACATGGTTTTCATTTGACCGCTCATGCCGTAGTAATAAACCGGTGTTGCAAACACCAATACATCTGCTGCGCGCATTTTCTGTACGATTGTATCTGCATCATCGCGGATAACACAACGCATGGTTTTCTGACAGGACAGACACCCCCGACAGAACCCGATGTTTTTTTCGCACAAATAAACTGTTTCTACCTGATGTCCCGCCTGCACCGCGCCTTTCGCAAATTCATCGGCAAGATGGTTGGAATTTCCGTTCCTTCGCGGGCTGGTCGCCACAATTAAAACTTTTTTACCCATTTTCATTCCTCCGTTATGCACACACCCATCATTTGTCCTGCATACTTTTGGATACACACTTACTTTCCGGTCATCGTCCTTTTCCTTCCCCTTTTATTATAAAAAGAAAACAATCCAATAGCAAATACTTATCCTTTTCTTTATTTCATGCTTGACAAGCATGCATATTATCGGTAGACTGTATTTATCTATATCTGATATTTCCTGTTAGAATGAGAGGTGGAACATGGAACTTCGGGTTTTGGAATATTTTTTAGCTGTCACACAGGAGCAGAGCATTTCGGCGGCGGCTGAGTACTTGAATCTGACGCAGCCCACCATTTCACGCCAACTGAAAGATTTGGAGGAAGAGCTTGGCAAGCAGCTTCTGGTGCGCGGCAAGCGGAATCACAAAATCGGATTGACCGAAGAGGGCCGTTTATTCCGTAAGCGCGCACAGGAAATTATCGATCTGGTCCAGAAAACCGAGAACGAGATTCAGCAATCCGGTCACGGGATGGCTGGTGATATCTTCATTGGAGCCGGTGAAACCGACTCACTTCGTGCTATTGCTCGGGTGGCTCACCAAATTCAGCAAAAATACCCGGATGTCCATTTTCACATCGTCAGCGGCGATGGGCAAGATCTGATTGACCGACTGGACAAAGGACTTTTCGACTTTGGTTTGCTGCTCGGCACAACCGACTCCTCCAAATATGAACAGCTGGCACTGCCCATGCTGGACCATTGGGGTGTTCTGATGCGCAAAGACGCTCCTCTTGCATGCAAAGACTGTATCGCGGCGGAGGATCTGTGGGACAAACCTCTAATTTTATCCCGTCAGATGATTCATTTTCCGAGCTTCCTGCAATGGATACAAAAACCCTTGTCTGAACTGCAAATCAGCGCAACCTACAACCTAGCATACAATGCCTCTCTGATGGCTGATGAAAACATGGGCTATGTATTGACACTGGATAAACTCATTAACACCGGCGGCGACAGCAGTCTCTGCTTTCGTCCCCTCACGCCGGACATTACCTTGGGTATGTCGCTGGTCTGGAAACGATATGCAGCTCTATCCAAGGCTGCCGAATTTTTTTTGACACAACTTCGGGCTGCTATCTCTTGAATCTGTTTGTGCCAATGCAGAAAAACCGTCTCCCATAGGAGACGGTTTTTCTGCATTCCATTAATCGGTGATAGTAATGCTTTCGATCACCGGCTGGTTTTCCGGCAGCACCGTGCCGTTGCCATCCTCTACCGGCGTATTCTCGCAAATCTTATCGACAATGTCCATACCGTCGGTCACGTAGCCGAAGCAAGCATACTGTCCATCCAGATAAGTGCTGTCCTGATGAACAATGAAGAACTGTGAAGAAGCACTGTCCATATCCTGCGCACGTGCCATCGAGATTGCGCCGCGCGTATGCGACAAATCATTTTTCACGCCATTTTCGGCAAACTCACCCTTGATGGTCTGATCAGAGCCACCCGTGCCGTCACCGTTCGGATCTCCACCCTGCATCATAAAGCCGTTAATGATCCGGTGAAATGTCAAACCGTTATAAAAACCGCTTTCCGCTAAATCCATAAAATTCTTCACCGTGATTGGCGCAGCATCGCCATCCAACTCGACCGTGATCGTGCCCATGTCTTGAATCTTGATTTCCGCATGATGCATGCCGACGCTCTCAACCTCGGTTTGCGTTTCACTCTGCGCCGTATCCGATTGGTCATTTTGCATATCGGTCGCGTTATTCTGCTCTCCTGCTCCACCGCATCCGCTTAAAATCAGTGCTGCTAAGATGCTGCAAATGCCCCAAAAGCGTTTCCTGATACTCATCGTGTTACTCCTTCTCCTATGTTTTCGGTTTGCAATCATTCTAGCATTCTTCCAGCTTACCCTGTGCGGACGAACGCCGCACCGCATTATCTTGAAATCGGAAAAAATTTGGATGGTGGCGTGACTGGGTATACTCAAACATCACGCCGTCACTATTATAAGTCTGACTGCTGACGACGGCAAGACAATTGCAGTCTCCCAAGTCCAGATATTGGAGGTCGAGCGGCGTTGCCTTTTCCACCGTCACCACGCGCTTGCTATTGATGATAGATACATGTAGTTCAGTTTCCAGATAACGATAAATAGATTGTTCCGCTATCTCTTGTGTCAGGTCCTTGGCCACATCCTGCCGGAAATAACTGTGATTGAAAATCAACGGCTTTCCATTTAGATAATGCAAACGCTGGATGTAAAACAGTGGTGTTCCCTCCGCAAAGCCAGTCTTATCAGCAAGCTGCTGATCTGCTGTTACCGGTAAAAACAACAGAACCCTGTTTGTTCCGCGTTTCTGGTTGCGCGCCGCAGACTCGCTGAATGTCTCAATCGTACCCAGTGTAAATGTTGTTTGCTGGGTAGGCTCAAAAATATTGCGCATCCCTTTGCCTTGCATCGTCTGCACATAGCCTTCCCGCACCAGTTCACTCACAGCGCGGCGCAACGTGTTGCGCGAGCACCCTAGCTCAGCAATTAACGTATGTTCGCTTGGCAGCATTTCCTGCGGCGGATATGTACCGGATTCAATTTTTTCTTTCAGAATCTGATACAGTTGTTCATATTTTGCCTTCGGCATAACGCACCTCTCAGTAGCATAAACTGATTTATTTATTATAACACACACACCATATTTATAAAACCTTCCGACATAAAAAATCAAAATACCGCATCATCGTATATCCATATTGGCTTTTTGCACGAATTATATGATTTTTTACTATCATTTTATCCATTTTACTCAGCAGAACGCCTAAAAAAGTTTTAGTTTTTTTGTTAAAGAATCCGCTTGTTTTTCATTTCATAAAGCAGTATCCTATCCTCAACAGGTAACTTGTTTGAACAAGTAGAGGAACAAAAATCAATAGGAGGAAGATTCATGGGAAAGTACCAGCAGGACGTCCAGACGCTGCTAGAACAGATCGGCGGAAAGACAAATATTCAAGCAGTTTCACATTGCATGACGCGCATGCGCTTTGTACTTGTCGATCCCAAAAAAGCCGATGAAAAGGAAATCGAAAAAATCCCCAGCGTCAAGGGTACGTTTACACAGGCCGGACAGTATCAGGTCATCATCGGCAATGACGTAGCAAACTTCTATCAGGAATTTACCAAGTATGCCGGCATTGAAGGCGTAAGCAAAGATGCCGTCAAGAGCGCAGCTAAAACCAACCAGAACCTTCTTCAGCGCATCATGGGCGCGTTGGGCGAAATCTTCGCTCCCATCATCCCTGCCCTCATCTGCGGCGGTCTTGTACTGGGCTTTCGCAACATCATCGGTGAGGTGGACTTGCTCAACGGCCGCACCCAGTCACTGGCTGACGTTTCACAGTTCTGGGCGGGTATGTACAGCTTTCTGTGGCTGATTGGCGAGGCAATCTTTCATTTTCTTCCGGTCGGTATCACTTGGTCGATCACTAAGAAGATGGGAACTACTCAAATCCTTGGTATTGTACTCGGCCTGACACTGATTTCTCCACAGCTCTTGAACGGTTTCTCGGTTGCCACTACCCCGGCAAACGAAATCCCGGTTTGGGACTTTGGCTTCGCACAGGTCCAGATGATTGGCTATCAGGGACAAGTTGTTGCCGCAATCATGGCAGGCTTTGTGCTGGTCTACTTAGAGAAGTTCTTCAAAAAGATCTGTCCTGAAGTTGTCAGCATGGTCGTTGTACCGTTCTGCGCTCTAGTGCCTGCTGTGCTGATTGCACATACCGTCGTCGGCCCGATCGGCTGGAAAATCGGCGACTTCATCGCAAATATCGTCAACATGGGTCTGGCTTCGAATTTCAAGCTGGTCTTTGCCGCACTCTTCGGTCTGTTCTATGCACCAATCGTCATGACCGGCCTGCACCACATGACCAATGCAATCGACTCCCAACTGGTCAACACCTACGGTGGAACGAATCTTTGGCCTATGATTGCGCTGTCGAATATTGCACAAGGCTCGGCGGTGCTCGCTATGTCCTTTCTTCAAAAGCGCAATGAGCGCGCACAACAGGTCAATATTCCGGCATGCATCTCCTGCTATCTTGGCGTTACCGAACCTGCGCTGTTCGGTGTCAACCTAAAATACGGTTTCCCGCTCGTATGCGGCATGATCGGTTCAGCCTGTGGCGCAGTCATTTCAATCGGCACAGGCGTCACTGCCATCAGCATTGGCGTCGGCGGTCTGCCGGGCATTCTCTCCATCTTCCCCGAATACTGGGTCAACTTCCTGCTGGCGATGGCCGCTGCAATCATCGTGCCATTTGTGCTCACTTATATTGTGGGCAGCCGCAAGCTGTCCCGAGAGGATCGTGTAATGGAATCCGCTCCGACTGCACCTCCCACAGTAGAAACCGCTGAACCGACAGCAGTAGAAACGCCGGACTCCCATGCTTCTGTTGCACTCCAGGCAATCTGCGACGGTCACACTCTGCCGCTGTCTGAGGTGCCGGATGATGTGTTCTCCAAAGGCATCATGGGCGAAGGTATGGCCTTTGAACCGACGGGCGATACCATCTATGCCCCAGCGGATGCAACTGTTTCGGTTGTCATGGAGGACAGCCGCCATGCCTGCGGTCTTACGCTGGCAGACGGCACCGAACTGCTCATCCATATCGGCGTGGATACGGTGGATATGAAGGGCGACGGTTTTACTCTGTTCGTTCACGAAGGCGACACGGTCAAGGCAGGCGACAAACTCATTACCTTCTCCCCGAACAACATCACATCCGCCGGTCATCCCAAGACCACAGTGCTCATTGTCACGGAACCGGCAGGCCACACCAATATGACATTTCACACGGGCATTGATGCCAAACATAGCGAGACGGTTGCAGCCGAACTTGCCTGAAACAGGAGGAAAACTGAAATGTTTGATTTTCGAAAAAGCGTTGTTTATCAGTGCTATTTTAAATCTTTTTTTGATTCAGACGGCGACGGCGTAGGCGATTTGGGCGGCGTAACTGCCAAGCTCGACTACCTAAAGACGCTAGGTGTGGATTACATCTGGCTCAACCCGTTCTTCCCCTCCCCTCAGCGCGACAACGGTTATGATGTTGCCGACTACTGTGCAGTCGACCCGCGCTTCGGCACGATGGCAGACTTTGAAACGCTGTCCAGGGAAGCCGCCCAGCGCGGCATCCGCCTGATGCTTGATATGGTATTCAACCACACCTCAACCGAGCATGAGTGGTTTCAAAAAGCCATGGCAGGCGACAAGAAATACGAAGATTACTATATCTGGCGCGAAGGCGGACCAGACGGCACGCCCCCCAACAACTGGGAGAGCAAGTTTGGCGGCAGCGCATGGCAGTATGTACCCGAAAAAGGCAAATGGTACCTGCATCTGTTCGACCCGACACAGGCCGACCTCAACTGGGAAAATCCGTGCGTGCGCAAAGAACTGCAAAACGTCATCCGCTTCTGGATGGACAAGGGCGTAAAGGGCTTCCGCTTTGATGTGGTCAACCTCATCAGCAAGGGCTCCTATAAATCCGACAACGAAGGCGACGACCGTCGCTTCTATACAGACGGTCCGCGTGTGCACGAGTTTCTGCACGAACTGAGCGCCGCAACTTTCGGCACCGATGCCGAGATTATTACGGTCGGCGAGATGTCTAGCACCAGCATGGAAAACTGCTTCCGTTATGCGGGTGCGGATACGGGCGAACTCAGTATGGTATTTTCATTTCACCACCTCAAGGTAGACTTTGTCGGCAATGAAAAATGGGTGCTGGTACCGTTCGACTTCGGTAAGCTCAAGAACATTCTTTTCTCATGGCAAACTGGCATGAGCAATCACAATGCCTGGAACGCGGTGTTCTGGTGCAACCACGACCAGCCACGCGTTGTCTCGCGCTTTGGAGACGAAAATGAATACTGGGCACAGTCTGCCAAAATGCTGGGCACGGTCATCCATTGCCTGCGCGGTACGCCGTATGTTTATCAGGGTGAAGAAATCGGGATGACCAATGCAGGCTTTACCTCACTCGACCAGTACCGCGATGTGGAAAGCATCAACCACTATCACATTCTGCGCGCACGCGGTCTGCATGAAGACAGCGTTTATGACATCCTTCGCGTCCATTCACGCGATAATGCGCGTACACCCATGCAGTGGGATACCAACGCGCACGGCGGTTTTACCACAGCCGAACCGTGGCTGAGCGTTAACCCTAATTACACACGCATCAACGCTGCGGCACAGGTAGACGACCCGAAATCGGTGTTCTCCCACTATCGAAAGCTGATTGCACTGCGTAAACAGTATGATGTGATCGCTTATGGTGACTTTGCACCACTGGATGAAATGCATCCATCTGTGCTGGCCTATACCCGCCGGTTCCACGGCGAACAGCTTGTCGTTATCAACAACTTTTACCGCACGGAAGTGGATTGGAATTGTCCAGTCGATCTTGACGGTTTCACCTGTCTTCTCTCCAACTATGCCAATCCCTCTGTACAGACTAAACTGTATCTGCGACCTTATGAGTCTCTGGTTCTGTATCGTGCAACAAAATAATACTTTTCATCCAAAGCCAAAGCAGCAGGGCCTCACATCCTGCTGCTTTTGGTTTTAATCATTCTGCCCATTTCTAACGTGCAGTAGCATCAAGCATCCGTAGTACCCTTAATATAATTATCAACAAACGTATTTTGGTATTATTAAAAAAATGCTTGTTTTTTTCATTCTCGCATGATATAATAACAAAGCACTGTGTAGAGCAGGCACCAAATATGCAGCGGTATCGAAGTGGTCATAACGGGGCTGACTCGAAATCGAGTAGGTCTGTAGATGGCCCATCTCCGAAAACCCTTGATATTTCGGGCTTTTCCGGATTATCTACGCTTTTCAACAATTGAATATCTACGGTTTT
>NZ_JBQKJR010000054.1:0-20751 GCF_052117165.1 Agathobaculum sp. LCP25S3_E8 | reverse complement strand
TTCTCGGACATGGTTTGCTGTCTCCTTTCGAATGGTGTGTCGCGACTTCATTCTACCAAAGATCTGCAAACCATGTCTTTTTTGTTTTTGCGAAACTTATTCTACCTGACCCTACATTTTCATAATAGACTATTTCAAATTCACTATTTCCTCCAATCATGGCAGACAATTTTTTATCATTACAAAGTTCAAAAATCACGATTATCCTTTTCCCCAATTTTTCTGCATATGCTAATTCATAACCTACTCCTAGCGATGCAATACTGCATTCCGCAATTACAACATCGCATAATTCAATATAATTTATATCTCTCAAATAGATTTCTCTGTCTGTTAAATTCTCTCCACTAATTGAAAGATTTTTATCTCCAATTATCTCTGTTAATACATTATTTTTATTTTTTAAATATTCTATTATTGTATAATAATCCTGTTGCTTTTCTCTTCCTCCGCGAATTGCCCCCGCAAAATATATCTTTTTCATAAACATTCCCCTTTCATATGTTAAATTCAATGCTATATTACTAACTTACTATTTTACTCCATCTATTAAAAACTAACTTTCGGCGGGTTAGTCCCTTATTCGATATAAACAAAGTTTTAATTTTTACTAGGCCTTGTTTGAAAATAAACATTGCACAATAGGTGAAGATATACAAAAACTAGTGGCATGAAACGGTATGAATTAACAAAAAAACAATGGAAATGTGTCAAACTTCTTCTACCACCAGAAGAAACAGGGAAGTGAGGCCGTCCCCGCAAGGACAATCGGACGATACTGAACAATATGCTCTGGATTTCCCGAAGCGGTGCCCAGTAGCGGGAACTGCCCGAAGCCTATGGCTATTGACAGTCAGTATATGCCCGATTTGCCAAATGGTGGGAGATGACGACACACTTGGAAACAGTCTTTCACGCACTGTCTGAGGATGCAGATATAGAAAATTCAAGTATGGTTTCCACCTGCATCAAGGTACACGAATGCGCCAATGGCGAAAAAAACAGGCAGTCGATCGTACCAGAGGCGATCTGAACACAAGGCTCCATGCCATTGTAGACGGACTGAGTAACCCAGTGGAGTTCTTCCTCTCAGCCGGAAATAATCACGATTGTGTCCATACCGTGAAGTTCCTGGAAAAAGTTGAACTCAACGGAAGCAATGTGCTGGCAGACCGGGCTTATGGTGCTCGATCCATTCGGCAATACATCTCAGAGCATGAAACTAATTATGTGATCCCGCCCCAAAGCAATGTGTCCAATCTCTGACCGGTAGACTGGTATCTGTATAAGGAACGGCATCTCATCGAGTGTTTCTTTCAGAAAATCAAGTAGTTCCGCAGAATTGCTACCAGATATGACAAACTCGATGAATCTTTCCTCGCCTTTGTTTACCTTGCTGCTATTACCATCCTGTTGATTTAGAACAAAACTCCTGATTTTTCAAACAATGCCTAATATTGCCTAATATTTAATTATTATTTTCTGCCTTTTCAACAAGATCAAAGAGCAATCAACCATTAGATTCTCTTCTTGCTCACGAAGGTGAATAATTGCTCTTAAGCGAACTCCCGTTTTTTATTGATAAGCACTACCGCCTTCATTTTATCCAGTGCACTACTGCCAACAGGACTAGAAGCATTTTAATAGAAAACATGTAATGTTCCCATTTTTACTTTAATGTAGCTGTTTCAAATAATTGAAAGAACTCATTTCCCTTGATTCTTTATCTCGGCACACATTATACTAAATTTTTTATCCTTTGCATTGGTATCAGAAATCAGTTTTCTATCAGCTTCATCTAACTCTTTGGCATAAAAATATTACGACCGAATATCGTATCAAATCGAAATCTCTTTCTGATTACTGCTGTAAACCACAGTTGTTCCGCTTTCCTATTTGACTCTATAGTGGTATGATTCAAATTGATCGCTTGAGCGCTATACTCCTGTATGGCATCATATGGTTCACGAAGCTGTTTTCAGTTACTTATCGAGATTCACATCTTTCCCTGCATTATTCGCCCCTTTTTTGACATATAGCCACAAAACTTTGTATCTATATGTCAAACAGTAGTTCTTAAATGCTCCACCGCGCTCTCCTCGCTAGCATCATTGGTACCCAGTTTACCACGAAATGCGCAGGCGAGAATGGGTTTTTGATGAGGTCGATCTTCTCCCCCCTTCGGCGGCTTCCTTGGCCTGCTGCTTTTTGGGAATGATGTCCTCAAGGATATTAACAATTTGGTCTTATTCATCATCTGACATTTCCTTGATTAACGCCACCTGTTTCATTGCTAAAAATATCTATAAATATATCGGATTTCAAGTAATCCAAGATAAATCTTCTTTTACTGTAACCAATGGTATGAGACAAAGAATACACTGATTCACCAACAATTTAGTCGGATTTAATGCACAGATGGCATACACATAATCTCTTTTATATTTTATTCCTATAAGTACAATAAAATGAAAAGCGCATTCCCCCAACTTCTAATGGATTGAACCCTTCCATTCTGTACAAAAATTACAAATTACATCACTATTGGTGTATGCAATTTAGGTTCTTATCTATGTGTTTGCACTCGACGTTGCACTCAAACCAATATGATCTTTCACACGCTACCATTCTATAAAAGGCTGGTGTTTTTTTACTTGCATCTCATTTAGGCGAAATGTAATCGGCTGATCGAGTGGCACAGCGCCAAGCGAATCGATTTTCTTTCGGCTCACAATCATCTGCATTTCATAAAAACAGACATAGCGTTCCATTTTTTCTACAACCTTTGCCGTCCGTCTCTTGAGGCGGTATTTTTTCAGCATCTGCCGCATGCTTTTCCGGATGTACTTTTTCTTTTCAAAGAACGTCATCTGGATATACATTTCCTTGAACAAAATATCGATATCATCGAGATCGTGCCAATAATCTTCGACTCCCAAACCCATGCCGTTATTTTCTGCTGCCTTGACAATATCTGAGAATTCATCATCCAGCCGATCTTTATCCTGCAGATAGTAAATCCAATACTGCGTATCCTGCACAAACCGCCTCTTGCTCGACTGATATTTCCATTCCAGAAAACGTCGTTTTGTTTCCCAAAATGCCAAAAGAAACCGACATT
The DNA here is from genome assembly GCF_052117165.1 of Agathobaculum sp. LCP25S3_E8. NCBI lineage: Bacteria > Bacillati > Bacillota > Clostridia > Eubacteriales > Butyricicoccaceae > Agathobaculum > Agathobaculum sp. LCP25S3_E8. Next base: position 17,630 of record NZ_JBQKJR010000054.1, on the reverse strand, counting down.
CCTCCTGAACACCCAAGTCTCTCTTGCAGAGGATTAGCGCAACATCCAAAGCCGAATAGGATAACTGCCCCATCAGTGATCTCCCTTTTTCCCATTGCAGCTACGGCACAGAATCTGCAGATTTTCCGGCACACTTTTTCCACCCTGATTGCGCGGCTTAATATGATCCACTTGGAAATACACGCGAGAAGCGTTTTCAATTCCGCATTGCGCACAGCGATATTTGCCCGCTGTTGTTCTAGCTTTTGCAAACGCCTGCTCACGCAGTTGTTTCTCATATTCCGGGTCTACTTTTCCAATATCGTAGAGTGACATATCTTCCAGTTCCCGTGTGCTATAACGCACATTTTCCTCTTCCTCATAAAGATCAGGATCGGAAAGCTTGGAAATCTCAATGTCTAACTGACGAATAAAATACAGCTTGCGTCCGAAAAAGAGCTTGAGCAAATTATCATCACTCTGCTCCCACAGTTGGTCAATATACTCTTTTCGTTTCCTGGGGCCAAGATCCTGCTCCCACAATTGCTTTGCGATCTGCTCTACATCCAGCCGGTTCCGGTCAATATCGTCAAAAGTATAGAACGGCGGAGCGGCATCATACTGCGCATAATATTGCAACAGGTTTTCGATATCCTGCCGCGCATATGGCGGAATCATTTCCCCACAGAAAAACGTATCCCGACACTGTCGCTCCATCTGGCGAAGCACATCTTCAGTCAGGTATTCCTGATCTTGTACTCCAAAGCTGCGGAACAAGGCAGGCAATTCCTCCAGCATCGCCCGGTAGGCCGCCGCTGTACTGTCATAAACCATGACCTGACAGGACAGATCCATGCCCTCTTTCTCACCGTTTTCCACGAAATAAGTAAACGCATACATACCGATCGGAATACGCTGCTGAAACGGCACCTTTTCCAATGCCGTTGTGTCCATCGTTTGATCGAGCACGGAAGCAAATTCCTCAATCTTGGAAATCGCAATCAGGCGCAATTCTCTCTGCATGCGCTCGTTTCGGTCATCACTGAACTCATTTTCACCGGTAAACAGGCTTTCCGGATTGACCCATGCGATATGCTCATCCCAATCATCAATAAACGATACGATATACGCTGTATCTGTGCCACCGGCAGCCGATCCTCTCAATGCGCGGCCAACCATCTGGGTCATCAGAATCGTGGATACCGTCGGTCTTGCCAAAAACACCGTTTTTGTCTTAGGCAGATCCACGCCCTCAGTCAAAATGTTGACATTGATCAGCACATCTAACTGTCCCTGCCGGAACGCTTCCAAATTACGCTGATTCTCTTCCCGACTGACACCCACTCCGATAATGCCGTCGCGCACAGCGGATACAATGTATGCTGAGCGAATCCCTTTTTCACCAAAGAGTTTATTGAGTGCAATGGCATGATCGATATTCACCGCAAAAACAATGGTCTGCCCATATTCCTTCTGTTTCTTTTTGTAAGTGCTTACAATCAACCGATTGCGTGCAGCATTCTTGGCAATTTGCTCCGCAATATCATCCGGAAGCGTATCCAGATGGCGGATACTCTCCCAAGTCGCAAGCCCAAGCGATTCTCCATAATGCTCCTCAGTGTAATAACTCTCAAAGATCGGTTTTGATAAAATCTGCCGATTGATGAGATCCTTCAGACCGATCTGATAGGTAATGCCAAGCTGTCCACGCTTGACTTTCCCATTCTGCACACCATCGCGGAAAATCTTTGCGAGTAATCCCTGCTCATCCTCTGCTGTACGAAACGGCGTTGCCGTCAGGCCAATCAATTTGACATGCGGTATGTGTTCCTGCACATAAGAAATCACTTTGCGATAAGTTTTTGCCGTCGCATGATGCGCCTCGTCGATAATCAAATAAATCTCGTCTTGCTTTTTCAGCCACGCATCCAAGCATTGCAGATTCCGACCAATGCTGTCCTTGCCGACAATTAACAAATCATCGCCCTGCGCAATATCAATTGCACGATCATGCTCGGTTGCACCTGAAACAATCCGATAGTGGAAAGATGAAATATGCGGCATCGTTTCCGCGTAAGCATACTGTTGAAAGGATTCCGCCGCCTGATCGAGCAGCATCTGTCGGTGTGCAACCCAAAGGACCTTTTTGTTTTTATCGATTGCATTGTGTAACAGCCAAAGGGAAGCTGTATAGGTCTTTCCTCCGCCCGTAGGCAGCACAATCAATGTGCTGTAATCCGGCTCCCGATTGATCAGATCCAAGTTATGCATCGCTGTACGCTGATGCTCATACGGAGTACGGGCATTTGCCCCCTTTTTCGGCAAAATTGCACCGCTGGATTTGCTCTGCACCTGTTTTCCCATACTTTCTCACCCTATTTTTATGATTCTTACGCCGTCACATGCTCCGCATTGTCCTTCACCTTGCGAATCGCCTGAATCAATTCATTCTGCTGCGCTGCATTAAACAGACGTATAAAGCGCACCGGCTTGTCAAACGGCGGCTTGGTCAGCTCCGAGACGTTGTCCATATAACCATTTGCTTCAATATGATGAATGACCTTGTGAACAAAAGCAATTTGATTCTGGTTCAAGGACTGATCGTTGATAAAGGCAGAAAACGCCTGCATAGCGGCTTCGTGATCCAGCTTGGCGATTTTGCGAATGAGTAAGCCAAAGGGCGTGTCCCCAAACTCACGCTGATAATCTTCCTTGCTTCCCAGTTCGCTGGTAAGTACCCGCTCCAGTTCCTGATAATCGCCCATAGCCAGTGGAATATTGTGCGTCAGCTTGTAAATGGTCAGCGTGTCCCCATGCTCGTTGACGTAGCGGTTCACCTTGGCGCGGTAGTCCTCGAAATCATAAGCGGCATCCATCTGAACTCCTTCCTGGCTGTCAATCACCGGATCGGTCAGCTTAGTGACAATCTGCCGCTGCGCTCCGCCGCCCTCATCCAAAAACCGGATCAGGTCGCGCAGCTCTTTCCGAACCTTCTCGAACAGCAAAATGTCGTCCGCATTCCAGAAGGCGTCGGTATGAATTTCCTTTAGTACCGACAGCTTTGCCTTGATCTGCGGAATGTTGGACTTGCGCTCCAGCAGAGATACGGTGTCGCACAACTGTTTTTTTGCATACTTAAAAGCGGGCATCTGCTCAATGTTCGCCAGAATCAGGACATACATAAAGTTGTCAAAACGCTTGGCGAACTCATCGTCGTCATCCGAGCGGACAAGCGGCGCAATTTGCTTCAGCAGATCACTCTTGTCCCCCTCGCTGAGAGAAGCAAATGCGTCCTGTTTTTGATACTTATCCACATACTGCATCCGCAATTTCACGGAAATCAGGTCTGAGTTGAGCGCCATCACCTGCTTGTGGCAGGTATCGACGATCTCGCTGCGCCACACCTGATAAGCCTCTCCAGCAAAGGCGCTTTCCTGCAACGCCATGGCAATTCTGATCTGTTTGCCGAAGATGTTTTCCGACAGTGTTTTCGTCTCTCTGGCCTCGTAGCCTTCTTTGTGCTCGCGGAAGAATTCGAAGTTGCCGCAGTAGTCAATAATCAGAAAGCGGCGCTTATCCGTATACGTTCCATCTATTTGATCCACGCAGGCCAGCCCCTTACACAGGCGTGTGCCGCGACCAATCATCTGCCAGAATTTCGCCTTGGAACGCACTTTCTTGAAAAACACCAGATTGACGCACTCCGGCACATCAATGCCGGTGTCCATCATATCCACCGAAACCGCAATATGCGGTGTTTTCTCCGGCTGCTTGAAGTCGTCGATCACAGTCTGGGCATAGGCATCGTCACAGATGACTCGCTGAGCGAATGTGCCATGATACTGCGGGTACAGTTTGTTGAACCGCTCCAGAATAAACTCCGCGTGTCGCTTATTCTGAGCAAAGATGATGGTTTTACCCAGCCGATCGCCGCCCTCCACTTTGATGCCCCGCTCCATCAAGTCCTGCAATACGATGTCCACCGTTGTCTCGTTAAACACGAATTTGTTGAGTTTTTCTGACGGAATCACTTCTGGCATGACGCCATCTTCGATGAAATCTTCCTCGTACCGTTCTTTATCCGCGTCCGACAGTTCATCATAGGTAATGCCTTCTTCGAGGAACTTGGTCTTGACCTCGTAGTTATAATACGACACCAGCACATGGTCCTGATAAACCGCCGTCTCGTAATCGTAGGCATAGGTGGGAACACCATGTTCCATCTGGAAAAATTCGTATGTATTGCGTTCTACATCGGTTTTGGGTGTCGCGGTAAGGCCAACCATCACGGCGTCGAAATACTCAAAAATCGCCCGGTATTTTTTGAAAATACTCCGATGGCTTTCGTCAATGATAATGAGATCAAAATGCGCTGGGGTAAATAGCTGCCGTCCGTCTTTGGATTTTGTGTCGTCGATGGCGTTGAGGATAGTCGGATAGGTAGAGAACACAATGCGGGCGTTCCGGTCGTCCTTGTTGGCGCACAAATTGCACAGGGACATATCCGGCAGATAGTTCTTAAAGTCGTCCTTGGCCTGCTTGACCAGCGCGGTGCGGTCAGCCAGAAACAGGATATTGGTCACCCATTTGCCGCGGCTGAGCACATCGGTCAGGCTGGAGGCGGTTCGGGTTTTGCCGGTGCCGGTAGCCATCACCAGCAGGTGCTTACGGAATCCCTGCTCCATCTGCCCGCATACCGCACGGATAGCTTCCTTCTGATAGTAACGGTCGGTGATTTTGTCGTCAATGGAAACGCTCATCAAGTCCAACCGCTCGGTGCGGCGGTTCATCAGCTTTTGCAGGTCGTCCTTGCTGAACACGCCGCTGACCTTGCGCTGCGGGCCGCTCTGGTCGTCCCAGAAGTAGGTTTCAAAGCCGTTGGTGGTGAACATCATCGGACGGCGGCCGAATTTCCGTTCCAGACAGTCTGCGTACAAAGCCGCCTGCCTGCGCCCGCTATTCGGGTCCTTGCTGGCGCGCTTTGCTTCCACCACAGCCAGCGGCAGGCCGTCCTTTCCGAACAGCACATAGTCGCAGTAGCCCATCTGACCGGCTACCCCGGCCATACCCTCCACGAGGTACTCCTCCTCCTGCACATCCGCGTCCGCACCAGTAAATTTCCAGCCGATATTCTTCAGATCCACATCAATAAACCGTTTGCGGGTTTGGAATTCGGAGAGGTCTTCGGGCTGGAAGGTGCGCTCCTGCTTGTGCTTGTCCTTTTCGGCGGTATACTGCGCGGACATCTGCTCGATCTGCCGGCGCAGCGCCTCGATTTGCGCATCTTTTTCATCCAGCAGGCTCTCCTGCTCCTTGATTTTCTGGGTATACACTGTCACCTTTTCGGTGGGGATCAGGCTTTCGTCAAAGGTGCGCTCCACATAGTCCGCACCATAGCAGTAGTCGATCCACTGGACAAACTCAAACAGCCCCCGCAGAGAAGCCAGCGCATCGCCCGGCTGCACGCTGCGCTCGGTATGTACCGCCAGATTGCCCAGCTTGATGATAAACTGGAATTTACCCCAAGTGTTATAGTCCACGGCAAAGCGGAAGGACGGCTCGTGGACAAGGGATTGCAGATTGTCCTTGTAGGGCATCTTCATGGTCTTGTCTGCCGCATACACCCATTTGACCGCCAGCTCTAGCGCCTTGCGGCAGCCCACCGCGCACATGGCCGGGGCGGAGGCGTAAATTTTCTCGGCTTCCACGCAGGCGGTGGCAAAAAGGGCGTATTCCTGTTTGGTTTCGAGGAAGGAGAAGTTGGGCATAGTTGGTCACCCCTTTAAAAACAACGGTTTTAGTATCGAATAGGAATTTGCGATGGTATAACTTCGGTTATGTAACCTTCTTTGTTTAGGCGCTCTTTTAGTATTTTAATCTGTTGTTCCTTTTCTCCATCCGTACAATATAGTGGAGATATTCTAACAGATGTCACACAATCCTTTGACAAATGAAAACGAGTAAACGGAATCATAAACATATCTTTTTGCCGATACTCAATCGTGTAATGTTCGTGCTCTGTACCTTTGGGAAGATACAGCACCATACGAACCTCTTTTTCATGCTCAAAGCATGGATTCTTAAAAATCATGCTCCATTCATTTAATTGGCTTGCAATGGTTTCTTGAATAGACGGTTTTCTGGCTGGTGTGTAATATTCCAACAGTTCAGACAAAAAGTTTTTAATCAGGCCCTTTTGTTCCTGCTCGTCATAAACAACTTCATACCATTTTACATTTGCCCCTGATAAAAACGGATTCAAACTGTCTATTGCAGGTTGTCCTTCTATTCCTATACTATATCCCTGGTATTTATCATTTTTTGAATAGTAATTCCACATGGGCAATGAATCCCCATCGGTTGAAAAACAGCAGATGTACATATCACATTTTTCGTTTCTTGCCCGGACACATTCGCCTCCTATATATTTGGGTATTAACATTTTATTTCCAGGCAAGATACTTCTGATTGTGCGATATGCCTCATCCGAAATTTTCTTTTCTGCCTTGTGAAGTTCTTCAACAACATCGCCATAAATATTGATGATATATTTTCCTTCTTGTGTATCATTGACACAATCGTACCGGCTTGCAAAAAGTTCTACTTCCGCCTCTGAAAATAGGATTTTTTCCAAACTTGCAGGAGAAGTATAGTGAAAAATTTCTCCTCCAGTAAATTCATTCATATATTTGCGTCCCATGTAGAAGCAATATAAAAATTCATGAAATTCGTTATCTGTCTTCATACTTTCACCCAAAGTATTCCTGCATTAGTGCCTTTTTCAGCGTTTCCAGCTGTTCAAGACTTTTCTGGATTGCCAATTTTGATTTGTCGATTTGAGTAACGAAATTTGCAAATTGTTCTTGAAGTTTAATATCAGGATTAACCACCATCATTTTTTCAAGCTTTTCGATGGTCAGCGCAAGCTGTGCACTTCCTGCTACACCTTTATTTTTGAAATTTTCAATTAGTATTCCCAATGCGTGATTAAGGAATATTGGATTTACGTTATCTTTTATAGATAACAGAATAAGATTTCCATCCTTATAATAGAATGGATTTTCTGTATCAACAATCCATGAATAACCTATTGTTGCTCCAATTGCAGCAATAAGAATATCTCCTATCTTTGGTACACCATATTTATCCTTTATTTCATCATAACGTTCTTGTTTTATAAAAAGTTCAACCGAAGGCTTTAATCCAGATCCTAATTCTCTAATTTCCTTACTTCTATAAAAGGGAACGCCCAACTCTACATACTCGTTTGCGTATATTCTTTTGCTGGATCCTATATCTGCAAGCTCGTTCAACTGAATCAGTGGTAAATTCGTATCATAAAGTATATCCCCAAACATCTCTACAAATCGGGATTTTACCAATTCGCCTAGCCTATCCAGCTGCTGGTGACGTTTGGCAATCAGGTCGCTGACCTTGTCCAGCACCGCCGCAATCTCGCGCTGTTCGTCAAGAGGCGGGAGAGGGATTTCAACCTTTAGCAAGTTTGCTTTTGTCAAGCTGGGAATCGTTACGGTTGTATTCAACTGCTCAAAGTCGAATTTCTCACAGAAATAGTATAAGTATTTCGGTTGTAATTTAGCTGGGTTAGCATATAAACCAAAAGCAGTATCAACATTCCAAAATCGTGTTTCTATAAAAATCGGATTGTTTATGCTTCCTTTTCGACCTATTACAACGGTATTGGCCTCACAAATATAATCATCTGCATATCCCATAATACCACCACTTCCATATATGGGATATTGACCATTTTCGTTTTCAACCTTTTTTTGATTTTTTCCGTTTATGATTGTGAGGACATCTTCAAATCTCGCCATCACAGCATCCCCTCCAACTCCGCCAGCCCTGCGGTGATCTCGCTTTCCAGCGCGTGCAGGTCTGCCATGATTTCCGCGGTCGGGGGGTACTCCACCGGCGCATACTCCACCTTTTTGTACTTGTTGATGGACAGGTCATAGTCGTTATCCGCAATTTCCTGCTTGGGCACAAAAAAGCTCTGCTCGGTGCGTTGGCGGTCGGCTTCCTTGTCCAGATGGTGGAACCGCTCGATGATGTCGGGGATGTCGTTCTCCGCGATCTCGCTGCGCTTGTCGTCCAGCGAAAAGCCGTCGGCCTTCATGTCGTAAAACCAGACGTTTTCCGTGCCGCCCGCGCCGGTCTTGGTAAACACCAGCACCGCCGTGGACACGCCCGCATAGGGCTTGAACACGCCGGAGGGCATGGAGATCACCGCCCGCAGCTGATGGCTTTCCACCAATTCCTTACGAATGGCCTTGTGCGCCTTGGAGGAGCCGAACAGCACGCCGTCCGGCACGATGCACGCGCACTGACCGCCCTTTTTCAGCATCCGCAGGAACAGCGCCAGAAACAGCAGTTCGGTCTTTTTCGTGTTGGTGACGGCTTTCAGATTGTCATGGATGCTTTCCGCGTCCACGGTGCCCTTGAAGGGCGGGTTTGCCAGACACATGGTAAACTTGTCGCTGATCTGGTTCTGCTTGGAAACGCTGTCCTTGTAGTCGATTTCCGGGTGGCTGATGGAGTGCAACATCAGGTTCATCGCAGAAATGCGCAGCATGGTGCGGTCGGTGTCAAAGCCGGTGAATGCGTCCCCGGCAAAGTGCTCCCACTGCTCGGTGGTCATGGTGTCCTCGTAGTGTTTTCGGATGTACTCTGAAGCAGACACCAGAAAGCCCGCCGTGCCGCAGGCCGGGTCGCATATGGTGTCGTCCGGCGTGGGCTGCAGCAGCTCCACCATCATTTCACGAATGTGCTTTGGCGTGCGGAACTGGCCATTTTGCCCGGCAGTGGCCAGCTTGCCCAGCATATACTCGTACAAGTCGCCCTGCATATCCAGATCGGCAATGTCATGCTCATACAGGTCGTCCAACCCAGTGATGATCTTTTGCATCACCTGCGGTGTAGGGATCAGGAACATGGCGTCGCTCATGTAGCGGGCAAAGGCGGTCTTGTTCTGCACATCACTGCCGGCATCGTCGGCAATGTCCACGAGTTCGCCCTGCTCGGTGAAGTCCGGCAGGCGGCCGTACTTCATATTTTTGATAGCCGGGAATACCCGCTGGGAAATTACGTCGTAAATCTCGCGGGGATCGTTGTTCTTGAATTTGCTCCAGCGCATGGACTGCCCCACCGCAGACTGTGGGAAAATCTTGTCCATCTTCTCGCCGGTCATGTTCTCAAATTCTTCCGCTTCCAACTCTTTTTCGTCCAGAGAGCGGACGAACATGAGATAAGTCAGCTGCTCGATGACGGTAAGGGGGTTGGTGATGCCACCCGCCCAGATGTCCGTCCAGATTTTATCGACTTTATTTTTAATCGCACCTGTGATCATGCGTTTGTGCCTCCATTTGCTTTTCGGGATTGCATTCCATCCCGGCGGCTATAATGCACCGCTAATTTTCTTCTATTTTCCAGTATACCTGATATTCCGTCAAAAAACAAATACCGTTCTCATATTCCGAAACAAAAGACAACAAAAAGCGGTCTGGATATTAATAACCCAAACCGCTTTGCGTTATGGATACCATCCATAACCATCTTTCCCTTCAGCAGGAAAATCAGATTGAAGCAAACAACTCAATAAGGTCGGCTGGCGCCATATAGGGATCGGCATAATCATACCAGTAGAAAAACACCCGCACGCCGGACAGCTCAATACAGCAATAGGCCGTTGCATCGTTTTCGCCGCTCATCTCATCAGAATTCGTATAAAGTTCCGTTTGATAGCCCTTGTCAAGCAAATCCGCGTAGGTCGCGTTAACGGGCAAACCGGGAGCGATCTCACGAATCTGCGGATAGGCGTTTTGTCCGAGCGAGACCACGATGATCTCTTCCGGCCCCTGTGCATGACCCGCGAAATCAGCGTCGTAATAGTAGAAAGCCATTGGCACGCGCAGGTCATCGTAATAAACGCCCTTGGCATTACCGCTGTACCAGTAATCCATATAAGTAAAAGGGAATCCCCACAGCTCCCCAAGCTCATCCATCGTCATACCAAGGTAATCGATCGGCAGCATTTCTTCCCGGCTGGGCTTATCGTAGCCCTGCGTGGTCAAAATATCGACCCGCTGCGTGGCTTCATCCCAACCAATGCCGATATCGAGAGCGGCAGCCAGGTCACGCAGCTTGAAATAGTTATTCCCCGCAATTTCATAGGCGGTGAAATGGAACGGCCGTCCGTCAATGTAAATATTATGCGTGCTGGGCTTGGCCTGCTGTGTGACGGTGCTCCCGCTCAATTCGCCGCCAACCAATGTGTAGGGCCGATTTGTATTTATATGAATATACTGTTTCTGCTCATTCCAGCTGACGGAAAACTGCTTGTCCGTCTGGTTGACCAACGCCGCCAGATCGCGGAGCTTAAAATAATTGTTGTCTGCAATTTCATAAATAGAAAGCTTGACCGGCTGCCCGTCAACATAAACATTGTGCGCGCTTGGCTCTGCCAAGACCATAGAAGCGGCGGCCGCCACAGTAAACATCATCATTCCGGTCAACATAGCAATAAACAATTTTTTCATATTCGGTTCCCCCTTCATTTTTAATAGAATCAACCGATTTTAGTCAATCAGTTGAAAAACAACGACAATGTAAAATATAGAACATCATCACACATAATGTTTTCCCATCTCTCAATATATACGGTTGTCAGCGTGAACAACCATCTTTTATTTTCTAAGCGATCTACCTATACTTCTTCATCCGCCAGCAGCCAATCCACTGATACGCCCAGCACCTTGGCAAAAGTCAGCAGCTCATAATCAGTAACAAAGCGGTCACCCGTCTCAATTTTGCTGATGGCCTCTCGCTCAATAATAACGCCGTTGACCTGCATACGAGCCGCCAGATCTGACTGCGACATCCGCTGCGTCGTGCGCGCCTGATGGATACGATCACCACACAAATTCTTCTTTCCATGATAGTCGTAAATCTTCACGGGCAACCCCTCCTTGCCCATTGACAGTATCATTTATTATCTCTAAAATTGTAATAAAGATTTACAGCTTGTAATTATAATTTATATATTGAAGTGAGGGGTACAAGATGGACTTGCGTAATCAGACCTGCTGTTTTACAGGACATCGCATACTTCCTGCAAATGAAACAACCGCAATTCTGCGCAAACTCGATTCGATCTTATTGCCGCTTATCGAGCACAAGGTCTGCGCTTTCTGGCTCGGCGGCGCTCTGGGCTTTGATACGTTAGCTGCAGAACACCTATTGAAACTAAAACAGCAGTATCCTCAAATCATGATCTATTTAGCACTCCCGTTTGAAGAGTATCGCAATCGCTGGAGCGAAGCTCAGAAAAGCCGTGCCGCGCACATTGACATGCAGGCCGATCAGATTGTCTACTGTTCACACACGCCATCCAAAAGCGCCTTTCTCCAGCGCAACCGATATATGGTCGATCAATCCCGCTATTGTATCGCATATTGTAATCGCAGCGCCGGCGGCACCGCCTACACCCTCCGTTATGCGCAGCAGAAGGGGCTTGTCATCCAAAACCTTTTCCCTCTTTGAAAAGGCAATTGACTGAGATTTTCCCACGTCAGTTTTTGCAGAAAACGCGTCTTTTTGCCCTATATGCACCAGATAACACAAAACAGCACTAAATAGCGCGAAAAGTAATAATAATGTAACATTTTTTGTATTTACACGAACTTTATCCTGTGTTATGATACCCATACAGGCACAACAAGGTCAAGCCTCTTCATCGTCCGGTCAGCTCTAATGTAGGAAAGTATATCAGTTCAGCAAACAATGGGAAAACAGTTAAATGACGACAGAAACTTTTCTGTCAGGAAACAATTGGATTGTGTTCTCGTGTCGGAGGTAGCTTAAAAACCTATGACACACTTGTTAAGGAGGTGGTTCGTATGGCAGTTTGTATACTTTGCAAATCCATTACGATCATAAAACAACCGTTTTATTTCACCTCCGGCACAAGAACCTAAGAGCAACGAGAGATAAAGTTCTTTGGAAAACTGGGAGAAAGCACATCTCTGCGAAGAGATGCAGGACTACCTCTCGGAGATCCAAATGACGACAAAATCATTTCAAGACATGCTCTTCTCGCTGATACAGCAGAAGGGCTGGAGTGAAAAAGAACTCTGTGAAAAATGTTTACTCGACCGACCTCGGTTCACCGCAATCAAACATCTGGATGACGATGCAGCCAGCACCCATAATGTGACCTTGCAAGTGCTTGTTGCTCTCTGTATCGGCATGCAGCTGAACATTACGGTATCCGAACAGCTCCTTGCGCTGCGTGGGTATGCACTCAGCAAGCGCAATCCTATTCACAACGCTTACCGTTATCTGATTGAAAGGTGCAGCGGTATTTCAATCGATGACGCAAACGAGCTATTAACAGAATTGTTCGCCGGGAAAGGCACCGTTCTCGACCGCATTCTACTTGGCTCACGGGGCTATCGGCAAGGTTCTGACAAGTGAAAAAGGAACAAGACAAAGTCCCGCACAGAAATGTGCGGGACTTTGCTGTGCAATCCTACAAATCTTTATCATACGGTTACGCGACGCGTAACCGTATTTTTTTGTATTTTACTCCACCGCCCCTATTTTCCATTTATACAGGATGCTTTCGCCGCAGATAAGCGTCGGTACGCAATCTCTATGCCGCCTTCACATGAATGGGTGTGCGTATGCACGCCTGTCCGCGTTTTGGTACCGTTACGCGGCGCGAAACGACAAGCCTTCAAGAAAATGCTATCCTGTTTTCACAAACCGGTTTGAACATCAATCATCCACGATTTTTGAAAAGGAGTGTATTTTCATGAAACTTTCCGATCTGATTATCGATCCCGCGAGCCTGGGCAAGCGTTTCTGGCTGGTGGACGTGATTCCGTCGTATGCGTACCAGAATGGACAGCGCACGGATACGGTCACGGGCTACCGCTACACCGTTGCCTTGCCGGACAAGGGGCTGGACAAGATCAACGTGCGCATTGACGGCGATCAGCAGATGGACGCACCAGCCAGCTTTGTCGAAGTCCGTTTTGCCGAGCTCGAACCGTACCTGTACTGGTCGGGCGGCGAGTATCAGCTGGGCGCGCGTGCCAAAGGCATCTCTGCGGTAAACACTGGCAAGGGCTGACGGCGCAGGGCGCAGGCCGTCAGGGGAGAGGACTTTTCCTTCCGGGGAAAGTCCCCCTGCGGCCTGCGGCCGCGCCGCCCATGCCCTAAGTTAGTATTACCTTAGGGCATGGTTGTAGCATGTAGCAGCCCATCTATCAATCGAAGGTGGTGAACATGGCAAAGAACGAACAGAGCCGCAAATATCTGCTCACGATCAACAACCCGGCAGACTGCGGCCTGACGCATGACAAAATCAAAGCGCTCGTGCAGTCGCTGTCCCCCGCCTATTTCTGCATGGCGGACGAGATCGCGTCAACCGGTACGCATCACACGCATGTTTTTCTATACCGCCCTTCGCCGATGCGCTGGCACACGGTCAAGAACCTGTTCTCGACCGCGCACATCGATAAAGCATACGGAAGCGCGCAGGAAAACCGCGACTATATTCAAAAAGGCGGCAAATGGTCGGATACGGACAAGGCCGAGACAACCGTCACAGGCAGCTTTGAAGAATTCGGGCACATGCCGCTGCCGCAGAGCGAGAAAGCCCCCGAAATGACTGCCCTGCTTGAGGACATTGCCGCCGGTAAGACGACTTCACAGATCATCCGCGAAAATCCCAAGCTGGCGTTTCGGGTAAAGGAAATCGACGTGCTGCGGCAGACGCTGCTGTCCGAGAAATATGCCGAGCAGAACCGCATCGTGGAAACGCAATATCTTTATGGCGCGACCGGCACCGGCAAAACGAGCGGCATTTATCGGCGGCACGATCCGCGCGACATCTACCGCGTGACCAACTACCGGAACGGCCGCGGCGTTTCCTTTGACGATTACCATGGACAAGACGTGATCGTGTTTGAGGAGTTTGCGTCGCAAATTCCAATCGAAGAAATGCTCAACCTGCTGGATATTTACCCACTCATGCTGCCTGCCCGGTACAGTGACAAAGTCGCGTGTTACACCAAGGTGTATATCACCTCTAACCTGCCGCTAAGCCGCCAGTATCAGGCGGTGCAGCAGTATCACCCGGAAACGTGGAAAGCCTTTCTGCGCCGCATCCGCACCTTCACCGAGTACCGCGAGAACGGCGCACCAATCACCCGACCCATCAGCGAATGGAGGTGGATGCTGGAAGATGGATAACCGAAAACGCAATCTGCTGGAACAGGAAACGCAGCGCAGGTATCTGCTGCTTCTGTTCCAGACCGGCCTCAAGGAGATCTGGACAGACCAGTACCGTCTGAAGGTATTGATGCTCTATCTGCTCACCGCGCTGCTGTTCAGCATCATCCGCCCATGGGATCTTGCGTACAACGGACCGGATATTTTCGGTGCAGTCAGCCGGATCGCGTTCAGCCTTTGCTTTCCGTTTCTCGTGTTCGGCGGGCTGGCTGTGCTCATTCTGTGGGCGGGTACGCCTTCCAAGGCGAAAAGCATCCAGAACAATTTGCAGCGTATCGGACTGGTCAATCACGCGGGCGAAACACCGCTTCTGGTTGCCGTCCGGACGGAAGAATCGGACGATATCCGCAGCCGCATGACCGTTCTCGAGTTTCTGGCCTGCGGCGTTCCCAAGTCCGTATGGGAGGACAAACGCGCCGATCTTGAAACCGCGCTGAATATCCACATTGCAGACATTCGCGAAAGCGACGGCAAGCGCCGCATCCAGCTGTACACCGTTCCCGCCACCGACGAGCTGCCCAAGCTGCTGCCATGGAAGGATGCATATCTGCGGGATGCGTTTCCTGCCTGCAAGCTGGTGCTCGGCGAAAGCCTGCTTGGGCCGGTGACACTCGACCTCAACCTCATCCCGCATGTGCTGCTGGGCGGCGGCACGGGTTCGGGCAAATCTGTGCTGCTCAAGCTGATGCTGATGCAGTGCCTCAAGCAGCCCAATATACAGGTCACGATCGCGGACTTCAAGGGTGGTGTGGACTTCGGCAGCCCGTGGCGCAAGCATCCAAACTGCAAACTGATTCTCGACCGCGAAACACTGCTGCGCTATCTGGATGACGTGACCGAAAAGCTGGAACAGCGCAAGGATGTGCTTGGCAAAGTCGAGCGTCGGGACATCTACGACTACAACCGGCATGAGCCGATTCCAATGGATCGGATCGTGTTCGCGGTAGACGAGGTCGCTGAGATTCTGGACAAGACCGGACTGACAAAAGAGGAAAAAGAACAGGTCGCCCGCATTGAAAACCGGCTGTCCATCATCGCCCGACAAGGGCGTGCGTTCGGCATTCACCTGTTCCTCTCCACCCAGCGGCCGGATGCGAACATCCTGTCCGGACAGATCAGAAACAATATCGGCTACCGCATTTGCGGCCGCGCAGACAACGTGTTGTCCATGATCATTCTGGACAACACTGATGCCAGCGACAAGATTCCGCACGACGCCCAAGGACGTTTTCTCACGGGTGACGGCACAGTATTTCAAGCCTACTGGTTCGACGACACAAAGGAGATGTTTTGAATGGATAAACTGACCTATAACGCGCCGGAGCTGGCGCTGCTGCTCGGCATCAGCCGCAGCGCGGCCTATAACCTGATGCACCGCGCAGATTTCCCGTCCTTCCGCATTGGCAAACGGTTGCTCGTCAAACAGGACAAACTCACCGAATGGCTGGACGCGCAGGGCAAAACCACCCACGGCTATCAGCCGCCGTACCTGTTCCCAGACAGCGGCTGTTAAGCCGTCACGCTGACAAGCATTGGCACACTTTAAGGCGGGGCGGCCCTGCAATGGGCAGCCCCATTTTTATACCACAATAGCACCTTCCGTGGTATAATGGAAGCACCTAAATTGTATGTGCCAGAAAGGAGCATCAAGCAACTATGGCACGCAAAAGTAAAAAACGCGAAGCTGGCAGCGGCACGATATACAAGCGAAAAGACGGCCGCTGGCAGGGGCAATATGTATCCGGCCGCGACCCGATTACGGGCAAGCTGCTCCGTCATTCCGTTTACGGCAAAACACAGAAAGAGGTTGCCACCAAGCTGCGTGACGCAACCGCAAACATTGACCGCGGCACCTATCAGGAACCGAACCAGATCACCATTGCGGCTTACGCGCAGGAATACTTCTCGATCTGTGCAGTCAATCTGGCACACAGCACGCAGGTGACCTATCAAAAGATTCTGGAAAACCATATTCTTCCCGCGCTCGGCAAGGTCAAGCTGACCGACCTGACCCACCGGCAGGTGCAGCAGTTCGTCACTTCGCTGTCGGTCAAAAAGAAGCTGTCCGCCAAAACCGTCCGCAACATCCACGGCATCCTGCACAACATGCTGGAATCCGCCATCCGGGACGAGCTTCTGCTGCGCAATGTATCCGAGCGCTGCTCGCTGCCGCGTGTGACGCAGCATCAGGTACGCGCGATCACGACCGCCGAGCTCAGCCAGTTCCTGCAGGCGATTGACGGCAAGCAGTTCCGCAACATTTTCTTTATCGATATTTTCTCCGGCCTGCGCCTGTCCGAGATCCTCGGCCTGCGCTGGGAGGATGTTGATTTTGATCACGACTGCATCTATGTCCGCCAGCAGCTGCAGCAGAAGCAGGTCAAGGGCGATTTTGGCTACTTTCTCGCGCCACCCAAGGAAGGCAAGCAGCGCAAGGTGATTCTCGCGCAGAACGCCATGCGGGTCTTGCGGCACCAACGGGCAAAGCAGAATGAGCAGCAGCTGGCAGCGGGCATGCTTTGGGACAACAGCTTCCATCTGGTGTTTACGAATGATTTTGGGCAGCCGCTTAATCGGCGCACCGTGTACAAGCACCTCAAGCGCATCCTGCTGAACTGCGGCATGGGCAATTATACCTTCCATTCTCTGCGCCACTCGTTCGCGACGATCTCGCTGGAAAACGGCGACGACATTAAGACGGTGCAAACCAACCTCGGTCACTACGCCGCGTCGTTTACGCTGAAGACCTACGCCCACGTCAGCGACCAGATGCAGCGAAACAGCGCAGCACGTATGGATGCGCTGATCGCGTCCCTGCCGGAAGCGCAATAAATTCTGATTGCACTCAGGATTGCACTCAAAAATTTCTTACTCGAGAAAATGTTATGATTTTTCGATCAAAATAGCAAAAACCGCACTTTATCTTTCGATAAAGTGCGGTAATCTGGCGGAGAGTCAGGGATTTGAACCCTGGAGACGCTCATCACGCCTACACGATTTCCAATAGAAAAATAAAGTATTTTATAACGTTTAAATGCAAACTATCATGATTTTTTATCAAAAAAAGTAAATATTATAGAACTTTTTTAGTTTTCACTAATTAAAGTTTTAAATATTACGGGCCAGATTTGGGCCAATAATAAAATAAATCTTAGAAAAGTATGATACACTCAAGTAAACAAAAATGAGCCCCTCTGGTTACTCGCCGGAGGGGCTTTTCCGTGTCCAAATTGAACACCGTTATTTCATTGCGGCCGCGAGCTTGGTCACCAGCTCGTCGCCGTACTTATACTTGCGCATATACGCAATCGTCTGCTCCTCCAGCCCACAGG